>JBEIPP010000058.1:0-17728 GCA_040376995.1 Flavobacteriales bacterium | reverse complement strand
GTATGGAAAGCGTCTTTTACGCCTTCATAACCATAAATTGTTCCACCTGTAGGAAAATCAGGTGCTTTAATATGTTTCATCAAGCCATCAATGTCAATATTATTATCATCGATGTATGCAATAATACCATTAATAACCTCTGTTAAGTTGTGAGGTGCCATATTTGTTGCCATACCAACGGCAATACCAGAAGCACCATTCATTAATAATGTTGGTATACGAGTTGGCATGACTGTAGGCTCCGTTAAAGAGTCATCAAAATTTGGACGAAAATCAACTGTATCTTTTTCAATATCAGCAATGATTTCCTCTGTAATTTTACGGAAACGAGCTTCAGTATAACGCATCGCTGCTGGTGGATCACCATCAACCGAACCATAGTTTCCTTGTCCGTCAACCAACATATAACGTAAACTCCATTCTTGAGCCATACGCACCATAGTGTCATAAACTGATGTATCACCATGCGGATGGTACTTTCCTAAAACCTCCCCAACAATACGGGCCGATTTTTTATACGGACGATTGTGCAATACACCTAAATCTAACATTCCATACAATACACGTCGATGTACAGGTTTTAAACCATCTCTTACATCCGGTAAAGCACGCGATACAATAACCGACATCGAATAATCGATATAGGCTGTTTTCATTTCCGTTTCAATGTTAATTGGGATAATTTTCTCTCCGCTCATATTCTTTTTTTATGTTTTAAAACTCTAAATTCTATTTACGTATTTCAGAAATATTGTCAGTTAATTTTTATACTATAAAATCAAAAAGAACTGTTTCTAAAAATTACTAATAGGCTTTGAAAATAGCTATTTTATCAGTAATTTAGTTGTATAGTTATTAACAGTTTTAATGTTAAAAAAAAGGCGCCAAAAAAGAACTAAAACTGCCATTAACGGTTACTTTTGATTATGGCATTAATTATGTTTAGAACCTAACAAAGAACTAAAAAATTTATGGAAGCAAAATTTTCACAGCGCGTAAAAGACGTTATAACGTTTAGCCGAGAAGAAGCACTAAGACTAGGGCATGATTATATTGGAATAGAACATTTAATGCTTGGCATGATTCGCGATGGCGAAGGAGTTGGTATTAAATTATTAAAAAATCTAGCCATTAATATTCAAGATTTTAGAAAACAAATTGAACAAAGTTTACCTGTATCTATGAAAAAGGTAAATAACCTTGCCAACATTCCGTTGGTAAAACAAGCCGAAAAAACATTAAAACTGACTTATTTAGAAGCTAAAGTTTTTAAAGCGCCACAAATTGGCACTGAGCACTTGTTAATGTGTATTTTAAAAGACAACGATAATGTTGTTACAAAAGCATTAGCTAAGTTTGGTGTAGATTACAATGCTGTAAAATTAGAACTAGAAGGATATATGGAAAACCCACACAAAATTGAAAACTCAACTGCTGGCGATGACGATGAAAATGAAGAATCGTTTGGCGGAGGCGGTGGTGCTGGTGCTGCTAAAAAACCAGGCGACTCAAAATCAAAAACACCTGTGTTAGATAATTTCGGAAGAGATTTAACAAAAATGGCAGAGGATGGAAAATTAGATCCTGTTGTTGGTCGTGAAAAAGAAATTGAGCGTGTATCTCAAATTTTATCTCGTCGTAAAAAGAATAACCCAATTTTAATTGGTGAACCAGGTGTGGGTAAATCGGCTGTTGCAGAAGGTTTAGCATTACGTATTGTTCAACGTAAAGTATCGCGTGTGTTATTTGGTAAACGTGTAGTTACTTTAGATTTAGCATCATTAGTTGCTGGTACAAAATACCGTGGACAGTTTGAAGAGCGAATGAAAGCGGTGATGAATGAGTTAGAAAAAAATCCAGATGTGATTTTATTTATTGACGAAATTCATACCATTATTGGTGCAGGTGGTGCTAGCGGAAGTATGGATGCTAGTAACATGTTTAAACCTGCTTTAGCTCGTGGCGAGATACAATGTATTGGTGCTACTACATTAGATGAATTCCGCCAACATATCGAAAAAGATGGGGCTTTAGAGCGTCGTTTCCAAAAAGTAATTATTGAGCCTGCAACTCAGGAAGAATCATTACAAATTTTAACGAACATAAAATCTAAATACGAAGATCATCATAATGTAACTTACACGCCAGAAGCAATTAAAGCTTGTGTAACGTTAACTGCTCGTTATTTAACTGATAGACATTTACCAGATAAAGCTATTGATGCTTTAGATGAAGCTGGTTCTCGTGTTCATATTACAAATATCAATGTTCCTGAAAATGTATTGGAACTTGAGAAAAAAATGGAAGACATTAAAGAACTAAAAAATCAAGTGGTTCGTTCTCAAAAATATGAAGAGGCTGCTAAATTACGTGATACTGAAAAACAGTTACAAGCGCAATTAGATGCTGCTAAAAAAGCTTGGGAAGAAGAAACGAAGATGAATCGTGTAACTGTTACTGAAGACAACGTTGCAGAGGTTGTATCAATGATGAGCGGAGTGCCTGTTCAACGTATTTCTCAAAACGAAGGCGAGAAATTAGTTAAAATGGTAGAGCAATTACAAGGCAAAGTAATTGGACAAGATGAAGCTTTGAAGAAAGTTGTAAAAGCTATTCAACGTAACCGTGCTGGATTAAAAGATCCAAATAAACCAATTGGTTCATTTATTTTCTTAGGTCCTACAGGTGTTGGTAAAACTCAATTGGCAAAAATTTTAGCAAAACATTTATTTGATAATGATGAAGCTTTAATTAGAATTGATATGAGTGAGTACATGGAGAAATTTGCCGTGACTCGTTTAATTGGAGCACCTCCGGGATATGTTGGTTATGAAGAAGGTGGACAATTAACTGAGAAAGTTCGTCGTCGCCCCTACTCTGTTGTGTTATTAGATGAAATCGAAAAAGCACATCCAGATGTATTTAATATGTTATTGCAAGTATTAGATGACGGACAATTAACAGATAGTTTAGGCCGTAAAATTGATTTCAAAAATACCATCATCATCATGACATCTAATATTGGCGCTCGTCAATTAAAAGAGTTTGGTACTGGTGTTGGTTTTGGGACTCAAACACGTATGGATAGTGAAGCTGAAATGAATAAAGGTGTTGTAGAAAATGCTTTGAAAAAAGCTTTTGCCCCTGAATTTTTAAATCGTATTGATGATGTGATTATGTTTAACTCTTTAGATAAAAAAGATATTCATAAAATTATTGATATTGAATTAAACAGCTTATTTGGACGTGTAAACAACCTTGGTTACACTATCAAAATTACGGATGCTGCTAAAGACTTTATTGTTGAGAAAGGTTATGACTCTCAATATGGTGCTCGTCCATTAAAACGTGCGATACAAAAATATTTAGAGGATCCAATGGCCGAAGAAATTATCCAAAGCAATTTATCTGAAGGTGATCAAATTGAAATTGATTATGATGAAGAGAAAAAAGAAATTGTGGTAAAAACAATTAAGCCAAAAAATAAAAAGAAAAAAGAAGATAACTAATAAAAAATCCCTTTCGAAAAGAGAGGGATTTTTTTTGGAAAATCGTACAACTAATAATCATTCACTGTAAACTATAGCCTGGACAGTACAGTATGGTAATATTTATTTTTAACGGCACCATTGATAAATTCTCGTCACAAAACCAAATCTATCCCAATGCTTCAGTTATTATTTAATTTGCATGTAACATTTTTTACGTATATTTGTTTCGAAATAAATTAAAAATGTATTTAAATAACACTACAACAACCCAAACAACAACGAACGCGACAACGCGTTGGTAATGGGAGCTGTATAATAATCATATATATCAAAAGCCTCCTAATACCTTGGGAGGCTTTTTTATTTATAATATATCAACAAAATGAACACATATACAACAACTTTTACAACAACAACAACAACCTATAAAACAGGTTGAGAAAGAATATTGCAATATTCAAAAGCCTTTCTCAACTATAATAGAGAAAGGCTTTTTTATTTACCAAAATAATCACATGCACTAAATCAATAATTAAAATTATGAGAGTACTAAAATTTGGAGGTTCATCGGTAGCCTCTTCCGAAAACATTAAAAAAGTATTGAACATTATCATTGAAACTCAAAAAAAACATCCTAAAATAGCAGTAGTTGTATCTGCATTTGGAGGTGTTACAGATAAACTACTTAAATTAAAGCAACATGCGTTAAATAACCAGGATGCCTACCAACTGTTATTTTCAGAAATTAATAATCTGCATTGTGGGGTTGTAAAAAACTTAATTACTGCAAAAAAACAGCCACATATACTTTCTAACGTAAAAGAATTATTAAACCAACTAGATGATGTTTGTAGAGGAATTGCATTAGTAAATGAGTGTAGTATTAAAACAATTGATTTTATAGCAAGTTTTGGCGAACGGCTTTCAGCATACATCATAAGTGAAGTATTAAAAGAAAATTTAACAAATGCTGAATTTTTAGATGCAAGAAAACTAGTGAAAACAGATTCTTCTTTTTGCAAAGCAAAAGTTGATTTCAATAAAACAAATTTATTGATTGCTGAATATTTTACTAATAACAACAATTTACAAGTGATTACTGGATTTATTGGGAGTGACGAGCATGGCTTTACTACAACACTTGGCAGAAGTGGATCCGATTATACTGCTGCCATTTTTGGTGCAGCACTAAATGCAGATGTTATAGAAATATGGACTGATGTAGATGGCATAATGACTGCTGATCCAAGAGAAGTAAAAGATGCCTTTTCATTAGCTAGCATGACATATGAAGAAGCAATGGAAATATCTCATTTTGGAGCAAAAGTTATTTTCCCGGCAACAATGCTTCCTGCTATGTCAAAAAAAATCCCCTTGTTGATTAAAAACACATTCAACCCTTCATTTAAAGGAACTATTATTTCGGATGTAAAAGAAAAAGAGAATCTTCCAATAAAAGGAATTTCATCACTTGCGAAAATTTGTTTGCTTAACATAAAAGGGAGCAATATGCTTGGCATTATTGGTGTATCTCAACGATTATTTTCGTCATTGGCACAAGCAGATATAAATATCATACTTATCAGTCAAGCTTCATCAGAACATTCAATTTGTTTAGCTGTTGAAGAGGAATTTTCACAAAAAGCTAAATTAGCTATTGAACAGATGTTTGAAACTGAAATTAAACGTCAGTGGATAGACCTAGTTGAAGTCATATCTGATTTAGCAATTATTGCAATTGTGGGTGAGAACATGCATAATGTTCCCGGAATATCAGGAAAGCTATTTGGAACACTAGGAAAAAATGGAATTAATGTAATGGCAATTGCACAAGGAAGCTCAGAACTTAATATTTCAGTTGTAATTCACAAAAAACATTTATCAAAAGCACTTAATGCATTACACGAATCTTTCTTTTTATCAAACAGAAAACATATCAATCTTTTCATGGTAGGTACAGGCTTAATTGGTAATGAACTGTTAGCAATTATTGATCGTCAACAATCTTATTTAAATGAACAGCATCATCTACAAATTAGCATTCATGCATTAAGCAATAGCAAGAAAATGTTACTGGATGAGGACAAGTACAACTATAACAATTATAAAGAACAAATGGAAACATCACAATATTCAGCCGATTTGAGTTGTTTGATTGAGCACATGAAACAAAAAAACTTACCCAATTCGATTTTTGTAGATGCTACTTCTTCAGAAGAAATTGTTAAACACTATTCTGATATTTTATCATCAAACATATCAATAGTAACACCAAATAAAAAAGCGAATTCAGGACCAATAGCACATTATAAAAAATTGCAAACACTTTCAAAAAAACACAACATTCATTTTAAATATGAAACAAATGTAGCTGCTGGACTACCTGTAATTAGTGTAATAAAAGATTTGCTTAATAGTGGAGATTCTATTAAAAGCATTGAAGCAGTATTATCAGGATCATTAAATTATTTATTGAGTGAATACAATGGAGAAAAACCATTTAGTGAATTAGTAAAAGATACAATGCAAAAAGGATATTCAGAGCCCGATCCGCGTGATGATTTAAATGGAATGGATGTGGCGAGGAAGATTTTGATATTAGCTCGTGAGTGCGCTTGTGATTTCGAATTACGAGATGTTCAGCTTGAAAGTATTGTACCTCAGAAGTATTTAGATGCGAAATCAAAAGAACTATTTTTAGAGCAATTAAAATTATATGATAAAGTTTTTCATCAATTATATGAAAATGCATTATCAAAAGAAAAAAAATTACGATACATCAGCTGCTTTAAAAAAAATAAAATAACTGTAAGGTTAGAGGAAGTATCTCATGAGCACCCATTTTACTCCTTAAAAGGAACAGAAAACTGCGTTTGCCTTACTACCACTCATTACCATACCTATCCAATGATTATAAAAGGTCCAGGTGCCGGTGCAGCAGTAACAGCAGCAGGAGTACTTGCTGAAATTATACGAATTATTAATAACTAGAAATATGAGAAAAAAATCTATTACAGTTTCTGCACCTGCTACGGTAGCTAATGTTGCTTGTGGCTTTGATGCTCTTGGCTTTGCGGTAGATGCACCAAGTGACATTGTTACAATTAATTTAATCAGTAATTCAGGCATTCATATCCAACCAATTGAAGGATTGAATGGGCATCTACTTTCTACAAACCCAGATAAGAATACCGCAGGTGTTGCTATTCAGGCATTTTTAAAAGAGATAGACTACACAGGAGGATTTGAAATTATTTTGAAAAAAAACCTTCCATTAGGAAGTGGTATGGGTTCTAGTGCAGCCAGCGCAGCAGCTGCGGTATATGCTATAAATACTTTATTTGACAACCCTTTTACTTCTGAACAACTAATTCCGTTTGCTATGGAAGCAGAACGTATTGCCTGTGGAACAGCTCACGCTGATAATGTAGCACCTGCACTATTAGGTGGATTTGTATTGATTCGCAGTTATGATCCTTTAGATATTATTTCTATTCCTTATCCAGAAACTTTATACTGCACTATTGTTCATCCGCATATAGAATTACGAACAGAAGATTCACGGAAAATATTAAGAAAAGAAATAACATTAAAAAATGCTATTACCCAATGGAGCAATGTGGCAGGGCTAATAGCAGGATTAACTACTAAAAACACTGCATTGATTGGACGATCATTAGAAGATGTGATTATTGAACCTTTAAGAGGTGAGCTCATTCCCGGATTTAATGATATCAAACAAGCTGCTCTTAACAGTGGTGTTTTAGGATGTAGTATTTCGGGTTCAGGACCATCCGTTTTTGCTTTATCTGTTGATAAAAAAACAGCCGACATTGCAGCTAATGCAATGCAAAAAGCATTTGAAAATCATCAACTAAAAAGTGATACGTATGTATCACCCATTAATACAAAAGGTCCTCAAATTATTTCAACTCATTAAATTATCTAACCTCATTTGCAACAATAATATGAAGTATTATAACACTAATAACCCATCCCAAAAAGTGAATTTGAAAAATGCAGTCATGAAAAGTTCAAACGATGCTACTGGCTTATATATGCCAGAAAGCATTCCAACACTTAATGCTACTTTTTTAAAAAATATACATCAACTTAACCTACAGGAAATTTCATTTCAAGTAGCTAATGCGATGTTTGCTTCTGATGTACCCGGGGATGTTTTACAAAGAATAATTAATGAAACATTGGATTTCGAGATTCCTTTAGTTAATATTCATAACAATATATCTGTACTTGAACTTTTCCACGGACCCACTATGGCATTTAAAGATATAGGAGCTCGCTTTATGGCAGGCTTATTTGGTTATTTTATTGAACAGGATAATCACGAAATAAATATTTTAGCTGCTACATCTGGAGATACAGGAAGTGCTGTTGCTGCTGCATTTTTGAATAAACCAGGAATAAAAGTTACTATTCTTTATCCTTCCAATCGCGTAAGTTATTTACAAGAACAACAATTAACCACAATGGGAAACAACATAACTGCTTTGGAAATTGATGGTAGTTTTGATGATTGCCAGGCATTAGTTAAGCAAGCCTTTGCCGACAAAAATTTGAATGCAATAGTAAATTTAGCATCTGCAAACTCAATTAATTTTGCGAGGCTATTTCCTCAATCATTCTACTATTTTCATGCCTACGCTCAATTAAATAAAAATAACAAACCACTCGTTTTTTCAGTTCCAAGCGGAAATTACGGAAATTTAACTGCTGGTTTAATTGCAAAAAAAATGGGATTACCAATACATCAATTTATTGCTGCCACTAATGCAAATGATATCATTCCAACATATCTTCAAACAAAAAAATTTACTCCAAAACCTTCTATTGAAACCATTTCAAATGCAATGGATGTTGGCAATCCAAGTAATTTTGGCAGAATCACTTCTTTATATAATTATTCATTTTCTGATATACAAGAAAACATTAAAGGCTTTTCATTTAATGATCATGAAACAAGGTTAACCATGAAAGATCTATATAAAAACTCAAATTATATTCTTGATCCGCATGGAGCAATTGGCTATTTGGCACTTTCTAAGTACTTAGAAAAAAATGAGGGTCAAGGAATCTTCCTTGAAACAGCACATCCAGCAAAGTTTCAGGATGTGGTACAAAGCGTTTTAGAAATAGAAATGGTTATACCCGAACAGCTTAGGAAATACATAAAAAAACAAAAACATAGTATTAAGATGTCAAATAATTTTCATGATTTAAGAGATTATTTAACCAGCGTTTAAAAACATTAATACTTATAACCTAAAATTTGACGATATTTTTTAGCCGTTCCCTATCGGGACGAACTATTCGCTTTTATCTTTTAACACATTTCTTTCTATAAAAAGGATATGAGGAGAAAGCAATATTTTAGACATTTTTCAAGAAATCAAAAATTTGTGACCAAAAATTACCACAAATACCAACCTTATAAAGAGGGCAATTTGTGGCTATCGGCTAGAAGAAATTGATAATCCAATAACAAAATAATTTAGATATCTTGACAAATTAGTGGACGAATTAGCAAAAGGGAAAAACATAAAAAACTCTAAGATCAGTATAAAAAGTGAACAATTACAAGACTATAAAAAACGCAGCCTATAACATATCCTTAAAAATTATTACTTAAACCAATTCTACAAATCCTTCATCAGGGCATTGTATAATTCAATCATGCCTTCAATATCTTTTTTGTGTACCTTTTCGTTAGGTGTATGCACAAATTGTTCAGCTGCACCAATAAAACACCAATCCCACACATTTTCTGCCATTTGCAATTCTTTAGCGTCACTTCCACCCGATCCTTCAACTTCTAATTGATAAGCTACTTTGTGTTTTTTAGCAATGTCAATAATCTTATTAATATAACTACGGCGAGGTATTAAGCTATCGCGCATACTAATTACTGGTCCCTTAGCCGGAAATACCCCGTCCGAAATCCAAGAGATGTCAGAAATTAAAGCTTGAGAAATTTTGTAGTTATCTACTAAATATTTTTGTAAATACGATACGCTTCCGCCACCATGCTCTTCCCAAGTGCTAAATACAATCACACCATCTTTTAAATTCTCAGCAACTTTTAAAGCGTTATAACAACCAAGGCGGTTATCCATATAACAACATTGCACATACTCTTTATCTTCTCTCCAATTGGGTTTAAATACTAATTCAGTACCAGTATCAAAGTTGCGTTTAGCTTTGTATTCTAATTTATCTTTCACAATATTTAAAGTAGCTTCACATTTTCCTTTACTATCACTTCCTACCAATTCAAATCCTTTTTGAATCACTGGTCCACCAATCTTTACTAATTGTTTTCCGTAACGCACCGTAAAACCTATACTATCTGTATGAGCAAAAATAGCAGTGCGTGGTTTACCAAATACCAATATAATATTATCTTGAAACCCTTTACCATGAATAACCTTTGGTTTGTGTTTCCAGTTTTTAGATTCTTTTTTAATATAGTCTAAAATAAATTCTTTCATGGCTACTTCGTTTCCGCTTGGCGAATGAATAGCACACATTGTTTTTAATATTGATAAATCCATAGTATGTTTGTTTAGAGTTTAATTTGTCACCCTGAACTTGTTTCAGGGTCTCATGAGATGCTGAAACAAGTTCAGCATGACTTTACGTTTTTTTATATTTTGTTAATGTGGTAATTTATCTTGAAAATAACCATACACCCATGTTCCAGCTATGGCACTTAAAAAAGTAACGATGATCACTGTAAAACCACTTCCTATTTGGGCAAATAATGGTCCTGGGCAAGCACCTGTAATGGCCCAACCTAAACCAAAAATTAAACCGCCGATGATTACACCTTTGTTATAGGGTTTTGGAGTAAGAACAACCTCTTCGCCATCTAAGGTTTTAATTTTATATTTTTTAATTATAAAAACTGAAATCATTCCAACTACAACAGCTGTTCCAATAACGCCATACATGTGAAACGATTCGAAACGAAACATTTCTTGTATGCGAAACCAACTTACAATTTCAGCTTTCACAAACACAATTCCAAATAACATTCCCATAAAAGCATACACTAAGTTTGCGGTCCAAGGTTTTTTCACTTCGGAGTTATTAATGCAAGTTGCTTTTAATTCAAACTCATCATTTTCTATGTTTTTTACGTTTTCTGTTGGCATGATTTATAAATTAAAGGTTTAACAAAAAAGGTAAAATTAACCAAGTCATAATAAAACCACCTACCATAAAACAACAAGTAGCAATTAAGGATGGTAATTGTAAGTTAGATAAACCCATGATGGAATGCCCGCTAGTGCAACCGCCGGCATAACGTGTTCCAAAGCCAACCATAAAACCACCAAGCACCATAAAAATAAAACCACGAAGCGTAAATAAACTATTCCAACTAAAAATATCGGTTGGTAATAAATGTTCGAAATCTTTTACGTTGTTTGTAGCTAAAGCTTCCTTTGTACTATTGGCAATAACTATGGCATTAGGATTTGTTAAAACAAAGGAAGCAATCATACCTCCAATAGCAACACCTCCTACAAAAAACAAATTCCACGATTCTTTTTTCCAATCATATTTAAAGAATTTAATATTTGCTGGTATACATGCCGCGCAAATGTGTCGTAAGGAAGATGAAATCCCAAAGGATTTATTTCCAATTAATAATAAAGCAGGAACTGTTAATCCAATAAGGACACCTGCAACGTACCAAGGCCAAGGCTGTTTTAATAATTCTAACATAGATTTTTGTTTTTAAAATTTTGTCCCGCGAATTTCGCTGACTATCGCTGATTTAATCTGCGAAAATCTTTGTGATCAGCGGGAGATGATTAATAAGCAATCTTTTTTAACTTCGCTTTCACTGCATCATTAGGTTCTACTAATGGCAAACGAACCGTTGGTTGAGTGATTTTCTTTTGAGCTAACACTACTTTTACACCACCTGGATTTCCATCTACAAATAATTGCTCGGTAATTTCGATTAACTTGTAATGTAATTTTTGAGCCGTTTTAATATCGTGAACTAATGCATGACGCACCATGTCACTAACATCTTTTGGATAAGCATTAGCTACAACAGAGATCACTCCATCGGCTCCACTGGCAATTAAAGGTAAGGTTAAATTATCATCACCACTAATAATTAAGAAATTATCAGGACGGTGTTTAATAATTTTCATGCACTGCTCAATGTTTCCACTAGCTTCTTTAATCGCAATAATATTTTTAAATTCATTTGCTAAACGTAAAGTTGTTTCAGCAGTCATATTTGAAGCCGTGCGTCCAGGTACATTATATAATATAATTGGTAATGGACTCGCTTTAGCAATAGCTTTATAATGTTGGTAAATACCTTCTTGCGAAGGTTTATTGTAATAAGGTGAAACAGAAAGAATGGCATCAAATCCTGATAAATCATCTTTTTTTAATTGCTCTACTAACTCTGCTGTATTATTACCTCCTACTCCTAATACTAAAGGAACACGTTTTTTTGTTGTTTTTATGATATGAGCAATGACTTGCTTTTTTTCTTCTACAGATAAAGTAGCTGTTTCGCCTGTTGTTCCTAAAACTACAATATACTCTACTCTACCTTTTATTAAATGTTCTACTAATTTAGTTAATGCTGAAAAATCAACTACTCCTTTTATTGTAAATGGTGTCACAATAGCCACACCTGTTCCTGTAAAATTTGTTGCTTGAGCCATTATTTTTTTGTTTTAATCATGTGTAAATATACTATTACTTGCTCTAAAAATTTTGATGGATTATTTGTTTGATCGCCATCAATGCTAATATCAAAAATAGAATTTTGAAAATGACTGATTTTACATTTAGCTGGTAATAATTTACTTAAGGCTAAAGTCTTTATTTGTTCGGCGTTTCCTAAATTAATTAACGCATCAATAGGTTTTAAACTCAAAGTTTGAATAGCTTGTTTGTTTGGTAATCCAAAAAAATTAAATTGTTTTTTATCTAAGATGACATACTCAAAATTTGGTTTTGGAGATTGCTCAGGTTTTCCATCAAAGATAAAGCCAACATAAACATTGATATTATCTTTTTTGCAAACATTAATAAAATCCACCACATTACTTAATTGATGATCATAAGCAATAATCAAAACATTGGATAACTGATTCCAACTTAAAAATTGTTTATTGCATTTAGCGCTTTCTTTTGAAGAAAGTAAATAGTTGGCTATGTTGTTTACTAGTGACATTTATGATTAAAGATTTTAGAACTAAGATTTGAGTATAATTTCAAATCTTAAATCTGACTTTCATATTTATAACTTTTTTGCTTCGTTCCAAAACACATCCATTTCAGCTAAAGAACAATCGGCTAAAGCTTTACCTTGTGCTAAAATTTTTTGTTCCATATAATTGAAACGAGAGATGAATTTTTTATTTGTTTTTTCTAAGGCGTCTTCCGAATTGATATTTAAAAAGCGTGCGTAATTAATTAAAGCAAATAAAACATCACCAAACTCTGATTCTAGTTTATAATGAATTTTATTTTTCGTCTCTTCATCTTTAGCCAAATGCTTAGAGGCTACTTCTACTTGCAGCTCTGCTAATTCTTCTTGCACTTTTTCCCATACTTGATTTGGATCTTCCCAATCAAACCCTATAGCTCTTACTTTATCTTGAATACGTAATGCTTTTAGTAAAGAAGGCATACTTTCTGGCACACCTGATAAAGCACCTTTGTTTCCTTCTTTTTGTTTGAGTTTCTCCCAATTAGTAGTTACTTCCTCTGCATCAGCAACTTTAACATCACCATAAATATGTGGATGACGAAATATCATTTTTTCGCATAATGAATTAATCACATCTGTGATATTAAAATCATTAGTTTCGCTGCCTATTTTAGAATAGAAAACCAAATGCAATAAAATATCTCCAATCTCTTTTTTGATTTCGTTTTTATCTCCTTTTAAAATAGCATCACTTAATTCATAAGTTTCCTCAATGGTTAAGTGACGTAAGGTTTCCATTGTTTGTTTTTGATCCCAAGGGCATTTCGCTCTTAAGTCATCCATGATGTTTAATAACCGTTCAAAAGCAACTAATCTTTCGTCCATCTTATAATGAGTTTAAAATCACGTTCTCCACTTCTGCACTATCCCACTTCGCTTCAATATCAGGCATAGCCATAATTTTATCCATAATGGCTTGTTGTTTGTTTCCATTCACTAACGCTTCGCTATATCTAATATGCGGGCTATACGTTACCATACTGTATAATGGAATCCATTTTTCTGGATGTTTCGCACTAAAGTGAGCTTCAATTTTCTTTTGTAATAAGAAAGTTTTATCAGCCGTTTTATCACGCATCTCCACAAAGTTTGCAATCGCTAAATCAGCAATCGCATCACCATCTGGTTTACGCATTGTTTCGTATTCTTTTAAGCAAGCGCCATTTAAATCGCCGTGCTTATCCATTAATTCATTTAACACCACGCAGTCTTCAAAACCACAATTCATTCCTTGTCCATAGAAAGGAACAATCGCATGAGCAGCATCACCAATTAAAGCAATTTTTTCGTCCCACACCCAAGGTTTGCACTTAACTGTTACTAAACTTGATGTTGGATTAGCCATCCAATCTTCTAATAAAGTAGGCATCAATGGCACAGCATCAGGAAACTCTTCTTTAAAGAATGCCATTACTTCATCTTTTGTTTTGATAGCGTCAAACGACACTTTACCTTCCATTTGGAAGAATAAAGTACAAGTAAAACTACCATCCATGTTTGGTAAAGCAATCATCATAAAGCTTCCGCGAGGCCAAATATGAAGGCAATTTTTTTCAATTAAAAATTCACCATTGGCTCCAGCAGGAATAACTAATTCCTTGTATCCAGCATCAATATAAAATTGTTGGTAATCAAATCTATCCGATTGAAATTGCATTTGAGTACGAACCGCACTAAATGCCCCATCAGAACCTAATACGATGTCACTTTTTACATCAGTTGTTTTATTAGTTGATGTATTAAAAAAAGACAATTCGTTAGAGTTTCTATCTAACTTATCGCAACGCTCTTCAAAATGTAAAGTTACATTTGGTTGTTGTTCTGCTAAATCCATCAAACGCATATTAATACCACCACGTGATACTGAATAAATCGCTTGATTATCTTTACCATAAGCTTGATAAGTTGATGAACCATCTTTCATGTGAATTGCGCGACCATACATAGGAATCGCAATTTTTTTAATTTCATCAGCAATGCCCACACCTTCTAAACCTCTCCAACCTCTATCGCTTAAAGCTAAGTTAATAGAACGACCAGCAATCATATTTGCTTTACGCATATCACCACGGCGCTCATACACATCCACTTTATAGCCACGTTTTGCTAAATAAATAGACACTAAAGAACCAACTAATCCAGCTCCAACAACAGTTATATTTTTTTGAGTACTCATATATTGTTTAATGTTTCTTTTTCAATTTTAAACAGCTAATTTATCCTTTTTCTTTGGTAATAAAGCTTTAATTTTTCTATACTTTTCAACGGTTTTCCCACTTATTGGATTAATGAGGATTTAAATGATGAGGGCGTGTCGGCTCAAATAATCCGCCAGCTGGCGGACCGTCGGGCTTTCGGCACTCGCTTTTTTATCACGCCAAGGCGTGATAAAAAGAGCTCAAACAATGCCTCTATCCCTCACGCATTTTAAGTTCGAAGCTTGAACATCAATTTAGAAAGCAAGCCCGCGTGAGTGATTGAAGTGAAAATACTTTTTGGCGACTGAGGTTCTCGAAGTCCAAAAAGATTGAAACGAAAAGCACGACGGTCCGCCAGCTGGCGGATTATTTGAGCCGGCACGCCCAATGTCTTCAAATAAAAAATATACTACAATTTATCATTTTCTTAATAGCCTGTTTAATTCGCTATAGTTTTATATTAAACTTTTGCCATAATAAATGTAAATTTGAAATGTGCTTAAACCATTTGAAATAAATATATCTAAAAATTCACTTTTTACCAAAACCGATAAACTACTAGTAGCTTTTAGCGGCGGAGTGGATTCGGTTGTTTTAGCCGATTTATTGCACAAAACTGGTTATACTTTTGAATTAGCACATTGCAATTTTCAATTAAGAGGTCAAGAAGCAAAAGATGACACCGCCTTTTGCGAAAGTTTTTCAAAGTCAATTCATACTCCATTTCATGTGATTTACTTTGATACGAAAACTTATGCCTCAGAACATAAACTATCTATTCAAATGGCAGCTCGAGAGTTACGATATAATTGGTTTAAAACATTAAAAGCAGAGCATGGTTTTGATTATATTTTAACAGCCCATCATGCTAATGATAATATTGAAACCTTATTTGTAAACTTAATTAGAGGCACGGGCATAAAAGGTTTACAAGGCATTCCTGAAAAGCAAAATGATATGATTCGCCCCTTATTATTTGCAACTAAGAATGAAATTAGAGCATATGCTGATAAACAAAATTTATCATTTAGAGAAGATAGCAGTAACCAAGAAGTAAAATACAAACGTAATTTTATCCGTCACCAAATTGTTCCTGAATTAAAAAAATTAAATCCAGCGATTGAAGAAACGATTCATACCTCTGTTCAGTTTTTTAAACAATCATCCGAAATTATTGCAGAGTATGCTCAATTAAAATTTCAAACGATTTGTAATGAAGAAAATGATTGGCTTTATATCAACATTCAATTACTATTATTAGAGAAGCAAAAAGAAACTTTACTTTTTGAATGGCTTTACAATAAACATTTTAAAACCAATCAAATACAACAGTTAACGGAAGCTTTAAATACAGAAGATAAAATAGGAAAACAGTTTTCTACAACTACTCATCAATTAGTGATTGACAGAAAATACATTATTGTAAAAGCATTAAACAACGAAGAAGAAATAAAAGAATTTACCATTAAATCAATTACTGATACCACGCATTTACCAATTCGTTTGAGTTTTGAAGAAACAATAAATGCATCATTTTCAAAAAATTCTAATGAAATATGTATTCCCTACTTTGCTGATTTATTCCCATTAAAACTTCGCCGATGGAAACAAGGCGATAAGTTTAAGCCCTTTGGAATGGATGGTTTTAAAAAATTGAGCGACTTCTTTAAAGATCAAAAACTCTCTTTGTTTGAAAAAGAAAACGTGTGGATTTTAGAAAATAAGGAACATATCATGTGGGTAATTGGCTACCGCATGGATGATAGATGTAGGGTGAACGAGGGGACACAAAGTGTAATTAAGATTTCCATTAGCCCGTCACCCTGAACTTGTTTCAGGGTCTCACGAAATGGTGAATTGTAAAATCGGTGGAGCCAAATAAGTTCAGTAGGACAATTCAAGATTTAAATAAAATGAAACTCACCAATGCTTTTATTTACATAATGGCCAACAAAAATTTAACAACCTTTTACATAGGAGTTACAAATGATTTGGAAAGACGTGTAAAAGAACATAAAGATGGAAAAGGTTCTGAGTTTACGTCTAAATATAACTTAAATCATTTAGTTTATTATGAAATAATTTCTGACATAAAAACAGCGATCAAAAGAGAAAAGCAATTAAAAAGATGGCATAGAGAATGGAAAATAAATTTAATAAAAGAATTAAACCCTACTCTTGATGATTTAGCAAAAGATTGGAGCTAGCTTAGATTGTAACCGTTTCAGCATTTCATAGAATTACCGATAAATACGGCGAGACCCTGAAACAAGTTCAGGGTGACTACGTCACTTCTTCAAAAATCTAGCGTCAGTCAAGGAATTTAAAAATGCTTCTAAATCTTGCTTTTCTTGTTCTGTTAAACCCAATGGTTTAGCAAGTAAAGTATCTCTATTAACTGAATTACTAATAAACTTATCTGGTTCATTATAATAATCAATCACTTCTCTTAATGTTTTATGCATGCCATTATGCATGTAAGGAGCAGTCATAGCAACGTTTCTTAAACCAGGCGTTTTAAAACGTCCAATATCTTTAGGGTCACGAGTTACTACAAAACGGCCGCTATCATTTAAATCCTTACCATTAAAAATACCAATGTTTCTAAATAAATCGGTTGTAAAATCAGGTCCAAAATGGCAATCAAAACATTTACCTTTAACATTAAAAATCTCACGTCCTCGTTTTGCAGAAGCCGTAAACTGAATAGTGTCTTTACCGCTCATGTAATTATCAAATGCAGAGTTACTTGTTTCTAAAGTTCTTTC
>JBEIPP010000041.1:0-22619 GCA_040376995.1 Flavobacteriales bacterium | reverse complement strand
GCCACTTTTTCTCCTTCATCATAGTGGTTACTATGCTTCAGTCAAAAAAGTGTCTGTTTTATTAAGCTTTCAACTCTCATTACGATTCCTAATGCATAATCTGGGTTAAACGATTAAATTTCAAAATCCAACAGAAAACGGTAATTAGTCTAATAAAAGTTGAAATACTTGCAAAAAATAAAGATTTATGCTTAAATTAGCGCATCAATTTTAAACACAAACAACTAATAATATAATCTCTAAATAAAAATAATATGGGCGTTTTAGTCGGAAAAAATTCAAAAGTAATAGTTCAAGGTTTTACAGGTGGAGAGGGCACTTTTCATGCTACACAAATGATTGAGTACGGTACTAATGTAGTAGGTGGTGTAACTCCTGGTAAAGGCGGTACAACTCACTTAGACAGACCAGTTTTTAATACAGTAAAAGATGCTGTGGAAAAAGCAGGAGCTGATGTTTCTATTATTTTTGTACCAGCGGCTTTTGCTGCTGATGCTATTATGGAAGCAGCTGACGCTGGTATTAAAGTAGTAATTTGTATTACAGAAGGAATTCCTGTAAAAGACATGATTGCAACTAAAGAATATATTAAAGGAAAAAATGTACGTTTAATAGGTCCTAATTGTCCAGGTGTAATTACTGCTGGCGAAGCAAAAGTTGGTATTATGCCAGGATTTGTTTTCAAAAAAGGACGTATCGGTATTGTTTCTAAATCAGGAACTTTAACTTACGAAGCAGCTGACCAAGTAGCAAAAGCTGGTTTAGGTGTTAGTACAGCTATTGGTATTGGTGGAGATCCAATTATTGGAACACCAACTCGTGATGCCGTTGAATTATTAATGAATGATCCAGAAACTGACGCTATTGTAATGATTGGTGAAATTGGAGGAAGCTACGAAGCAGATGCTGCTCGTTGGATTAAAGCTAATGGAAACAAAAAACCAGTAGTTGGTTTCATTGCTGGGCAAACAGCTCCAAAAGGTCGTACTATGGGTCACGCTGGCGCTATTGTTGGCGGACATGATGATACCGCACAAGCTAAAATGGAAATTATGCGTGAGTGTGGAATCCACGTAGTTGATAGCCCTGCTGCTATTGGAATTACGATGGCTGCTGTTTTAAAAGGAGTTAATGCTTAATTAGCAATAAATTATAAAATTAAAAGACCGATTTATTCGGTCTTTTTTTTGTTCTTTTTTTACATAAATTAACAATTTTGTTTAATCTTTTTTTATTTCAGTTAAACAAAGATGAGATAGCCGTGTTTTTGTAACATATCAAATCTAAAAAAAACATGAAAAAACAACTATTAACCATTGGAAGTGCTATACTGCTAGGCTCTATAGCAACTTCACTAAAAGCGCAAACGGCATCCTTGCAAGTTATTCACAATTCTGCTGATGCAGCAGCTACTACTGTCGATATTTATGCAGGAAGTACATTACTTATTAATGACTTACAGTTTAGAAATGCCTCTCAAACATTTACTAACATTCCTGCAGGAGTGCCAATAGTAGTTGGTGTTGCTCCAGGAACATCTACTTCATCTGCTCAATCAATAGCAACGTTTACTGTAAACTTTGCAAATGGATCAAGTAATATTGTGGTTGCAGATGGTATTGTTAGCCCTACTGGATATAACCCTGGAAATACAACAGCTGGTTTTACTTTAAATACCTTTACCACTGCGTTAAGTGCTGCTCCAAATGGAACAACTACAAGTGTTTTAGTTCACCATGGTAGTACAGATGCGCCAACGGTTGACATTGTAGCTCCATTCACGGGAACAAATCCTTTTATACCAAATGTATTAGTAAATAACGCTAGTTATGGTGCTTTTGTAGGTTATTTAAATTTACCTACAACAAACTACAAAATCCAAATTCGCGATCAATTTTCTGAAAATATTGTGGCTGAATACAGTGCACCTCTTCAAACTTTAGGCCTAGGCGGTGCTGCTTTAACTGTTGTTGCCAGTGGTTTCTTAAACCCTGCAAACAACAGTAACGGTCCAGCATTTGGATTATACGTTGCATTGCCAGCGGGTGGGGCTTTAATTCCATTACCAACTTCAACAATTTCTTCTACTCGTTTACAAGCGATTCACAACTGTGCTGATTTAGGTGCTTCACAAGTGGATGTATATGTTCAATCACCAACTTCAGGGCCTAGCGCTATTAAATTAATTGATAATTTTGCTTTCAGAACAGCGTCTTCTTTTATTGATGTACCTGCTGGAGAAACAATTACTTTATCTATTGCTGCTCCAACTAGTACAAGTGCTGTTGGTGCATTAGCTACATTCACTTACAATTTATCAGCATCAAATAAGTATCAATTAATTGCATCTGGTATAGTTAGTGGTTCTGGATACAATCCAAATAATACTGTTACTCCTTTTAATCTTACAGCATATACAATGACAAAAGAGCGTTCGTCTTCAGCTTCTATTACAGATGTTTTAGTTTACCATGGTTCTACAGATGCTCCAACAGTTGATGTCGTAGTTCCTTTTTCTGGAACTAATCCATTTATCCCAAATGCTATCGTAAATAATGCTAGTTACGGTGCATTTGCCGGTTACTTAAATTTACCTACTGTAGATTATAAACTTCAAATCCGTGACGAATTTTCTGAAAACGTAGTAGCAGAATATTCAGCTCCATTGCAAACATTAAATTTAGGTGGTGCTGCTTTAACAGTAGTAGCAAGTGGTTTCTTAAATCCAACTGTAAACAGCAACGGTCCAGCATTTGGATTATACGTTGCATTGCCAGCAGGTGGAGCTTTAATTCCATTACCAACTTCAACAATTTCTTCTACTCGTTTACAAGCGATTCACAATTCTGCTGATTTAGCAGCTACTCAAGTGGATGTGTATGTTCAATCACCAACTTCAGGGCCTAGCGCTATTAAATTAATTGATGATTTTGCTTTCAGAACAGCGTCTTCTTTTATTGATGTTCCAGTTGAAGAAACAATTACTTTATCTGTCGCTCTTCCAACAAGTACAAGTGCCGTTGGTGCTTTAGCAACTTTTACATACAATTTATCAGCTGCTAACAAATACCAATTAATTGCATCTGGTATAGTTAGTGGTTCTGGATACAATCCAAATAATACTGTTGCTCCTTTTAATCTTGTTGCTTATACAACAGTTAGAGAACGTTCTTTAGTTTCTACAAATACGGATGTATTAGTTTTTCACGGATCAACAGATGCTCCAACCGTAGATGTTCAAGCTCAAGGAGCAGGAACTATTGTAAATGATATGGCATATGGCACATACAACTCTGCTGGTTATTTACAATTACCATCAAATACAGCTGCAGGAGATTATACACTTCACATCACTAATGCTGCTGGAACTTCAACCGTAGTAAGTTACTTAGCGCCATTAAATACTTTAAGTTTAACTGGTAAAGCTATTACCGTTTTAGCTAGTGGTTTTTTTGCTCCTGCAAATAATAGCACTGGGCCTGCATTTGGTTTATGGGTTGCTTTACCAACAGGTGGTAATTTAATTCCTCTATCACAGTTTATAGTTACTTCATTAGAAGAAAAAAATACTTTATCAAATGCAATATCTGTGTTTCCTAATCCATTTAATGATCAAATAAATATTAATAATGAAGCTAATATAAACCTAGACATTACTATTTTAGATGTAACAGGAAAAATTATTTCTTCTGAAAAGTCAAACTCTAATTCGATTACTATAAATACATTAGAATTAACTCAAGGAATTTATATTATAAATGTAAAAAGCAATGAATTATCTGCTAATTATAAAGTTGTAAAATAAAACTCTCTTGTATTCATAAAAAAAGGCTATCAAATTTTTGATAGCCTTTTTTGCATTGCTTATACATTTAAATGATAGGTTTTATAAAATATATGCTATAAATTTGAAGCAACAATTCCCCGATTGTAGATACCCTTTTTCATGAAAAGTAAAATTTATATTATTATTTGCTTATGTATTGTCATGCAATTACAAACACAAGCGCAATCGGTCAAAGATTCAAGTTTTAGAATCTTAATGGTTGGTTTTCATTTTAGTGGTCAAATACCAAAGTATGATTTAGAAAAACGATTTGGCGAAAATTTGAGTGCCGGGGCAACCTTTGATTGGAAAACAAAATATAATATTTTAATTGGATTAGAAGGGAGCTATTTCTTCGGAAGAAATGTAAAAGAAGATGTGGTTGCTTCCCTCCGAACTAATGATGGTTTTATCGTCGATAATGAAGGTTATCCAGCTGATTTACGTTTAACAGAACGTGGATGGAACATACATGCAAATGTTGGTTATTTGATTTCGAAATGGGGAAACAACCCAAATTCAGGTGTTTACTTTACAGTTGGGGCTGGTTGGATGCAACACAAGGTAAAATTGTATGATGCAAACCAAAAAATTGCCGCTGTGAAAGGTGATTTAAAGAAAGGATATGATCGGTTAAGCGGAGGGATTGCCTTATCTCAATTTATAGGCTATAAATACATCAGTAATAATCGTTTGGCCAATTGTTATTTTGGATTTGAATTTTACGAAGGCTTTACACAAAGTTTAAGAGGTTTTAATTATGATACAGGATTAGAAGATACAAATAAACGTTTTGATATGTTAATCGGCTTTAGATTTGGATGGATTCTTCCGCTTTATAAGCGAACCAAAGACTTTTATTATTATTAGTTAATTTTCTTTTTGAGGCTATACAGTCAAAAGTATCCATAGTTGTATTGTTCAAATATTTTGGGATGACTTCGTATCACCTTTTTCTCTAAAATACAGAAATAAAAAAAGCCATCAGCTTACTGATGGCTCTATATAATTTAATTCA
Organism: Flavobacteriales bacterium; assembly: GCA_040376995.1. Lineage (GTDB taxonomy): Bacteria > Bacteroidota > Bacteroidia > B-17B0 > Aurantibacillaceae > UBA4416. Next base: position 17,775 of record JBEIPP010000041.1, on the reverse strand, counting down.
ATCTAATATTGAGAAAATCCTTGTCTTTCATTTACTTTATGTTCAATTAATAATCCAACACAAGCAGCATCCATTGGTTTGTGTTTATCTTGAGAAGTTGCCCCATTAGGAACAGTTACTTCGATAATTAACTGACGAGTTGAAGTACTTCGAAATTCAAAAATTGGTTCGTTTTGAGCAGTGGCATTATCGTATAATAACTCACTTGTACGAGCATCAAAGATTTTATAATTCAATTTATCTCCTAAAGCTGTTTCGCAACAAACCTTTACTCTATATTCCATTCCTTTGTAAATCACGAAACGGATTTTAGAAGTTTGTCCTTGATTAAATAATCCACTCTTAGATTGAGCATTATACAACCAACCTGCTTTAACGCCATCTTTCGATTCAACACCACAGTATTTACGGTGAAACTGACCACATACACTTGCTTGTGAAAATGCAATCACAGAGCTTAATATAAATAATGTTAAAAATATTTTTTTCATAGTTTCTTAATTATTTAGTTAATGTATAAGCGTTTCTAAGGGTTTTGATTTTCTCTATGATAGCCTTGTATTGATCCGCAGTAATAGCAAGTTCTTTTCCTCCTCCTAATACATGTTTAGTATTGTCAGCTGCAGTAGCTTCCTTTTCGCCAATTTTATTAAACTCAGCTTGTAACTCTGTAAATTGAATTAAAACACTAGCTACATTAGCATCGCTTTGATACTTCTTTAAAAATTCAATTAAGTTATCTAAAGTATATTTTTGATCTGCTAAACGCTCAACAACAGGGCTTTTTGTATCATACTTAGCTAAACTAGAAGCAATGTATAAACTTTCAATCCATCCACCTGCAACCACTAACGATAACGTTGGTCCTTGTTTACTAGCTTCTAATGATTCAAAAGAAGAAAAATAAACATCATCTGTAATAACTGATAATGAATCAACATTTCCGATATTACCTTCTAAACGCTTTAATACTTCAGGAGAAATCGCAGAAGATACACCAATTTGATCACCTAACTGCTTTACAACTTTAAAATATTTTAATGCTTCTGAACCTATTTCAAAAATACTGCAATAGCTTAAATCGCAACTATAAATACCAAAGTTTAATGATTTAAATTTATTATCTGTATATTTTTTTTGATTATCAGGACTGTTTAAGAAAGATACATTTTTATTGTTCTTGCCACCCACCATTTTAATAAAAGCTAACATCTCACCAGGAGAAGGAACTTGAAAAAATGTTTCAGTAATTTGTTCAGCTTGTGTTTCTGTCTTTAAAGTATCTACTCCAAACAAATCATCCCCACCTTCCGTTTTATCACCTCCACAAGAAACAAGCATTAAGATAGCTGCTAAAGAGGCAATTAAAAAATGTTTATGTAGCATCATAATATTTGTTTTATTACTATTAAAGTTATTTACCGATTAATTTTGCAACTAAGTCAGCTGCTTCTTGTAATTCAATAGCTGAGTAAACTTTTAAGCCTGACTCATCAATTAATTTTTTAGCTTCAACAGCATTTGTTCCTTGTAAACGAACAATGATTGGGACATTAATAGTACCCATATTTTTATAAGCATCAATAACACCTTGAGCCACACGGTCGCAACGAACGATACCACCAAAAATATTTACTAAAATAGCTTTTACGTTTTTATCGCCTAAAATAATATGAAATGCTTTTTCAACACGCTCAGCATTAGCAGTACCACCCACATCCAAGAAGTTAGCTGGTTCACCACCTGATAATTTAATGATATCCATTGTAGCCATTGCTAAACCAGCGCCATTTACCATACAACCAACGTTACCGTCTAATTTCACATAGTTTAATTCTGCTTTACGAGCTTGCACGTCCACTGGATTTTCTTCCATTTCATCACGCATCGCTTCAATATCTTTATGGCGGTATAAAGCGTTATCATCAATAGATACTTTTGCATCTACTGCAATAATTTTATCATCAGATGTTTTTAATACCGGATTAATTTCAAACATGGATGAATCTGTTGAATCGTAAGCTTTGTATAATGCCGCAATAAATTTTGTCATTTCTTTAAAAGCATTACCACTTAAACCTAAGTTAAATGCAACTTTACGGCATTGAAAATCACGTAAACCAACTTTAGGGTCAATTTCTTCTTTCCAAATTAAATGAGGTGTTTTTTCTGCTACTTCTTCAATATCCATTCCACCTTCTGTACTGTACATAATAATATTACGCCCAGTTGAACGGTTTAATAAAATACTTACATAAAACTCTTTAGTAGGAGTTGCTCCTGGATAATAAACATCTTGAGCTACTAATACTTTACTAACTAACTTTCCTTCTGCACTGGTTTGAGGAGTAACTAAGTGCATACCAATAATGTTAGTAGCAACTTCTTTCACCTTATCTAAATTTGGTGCAAATTTTACTCCGCCCCCTTTACCACGTCCACCTGCGTGAACTTGCGCTTTAACTACTACACCGTCGCATTTATATGTTTCCATAACTTGTTTAGCGGCAGCAACAGCTTGCTCTGGAGTTTCAGCAACAATTCCTTCTTGAATAGCTACACCAAAACTTTTTAAAATACTTTTTCCTTGATACTCGTGAATGTTCATATGATAGTGTTTATAGTTCTAAATTTGCTCTCAAAAATAGGATTTTTATTGTAAAAGCAAATATTTTTTTACAAATTATTTACCTAAGCTAAAAGCCTACAATTCTAGTAAAAATTGCTCCATTACCTCATAAACTTGTTTTAACTCTGTTTCTGTGATACAATATGGAGGAATTAAGTACAAGATATTACCTAGAGGCCTTACAATAATACCCTTTTTAAGAAAATAAGAAGCAATACTTTCAGACGCATTATTCAGGTAATGAGTATGTTCTTTGGTACCAATTTCAAGGGCTAAAATGGTGCCTTTACTTCTAATATCTTTCAGTTTTGGATGTTTTCGATGTTTAGACACAAAATCTTGATTCAACGAAGAAATCATTTTAATTTGACTCCAAGTTTCTTCTTTTTCCATTAAATCTAAACTCGCCAAGCCTGCCGAACAAGCAGTTGGGTTAGCTGTGTAGCTATGTCCATGAAAAAAGGTTTTGGTTTTATCATCACTCACACACGAATCGTATATAAATTGGGCGCAACTGGTTACTCCTAATGGCATATATCCACCGGTTAAACCCTTTGATAAACAAATAATATCAGGCTTATTAGTTAAATAATTACTTGCAAAAAACTCCCCTGTTCTACCAAAACCAGTCATTACTTCATCAGCAATGCACACTACTTTGTTTTGCTGACACAATGCTATTAGTTCATCTAAATAATTCGCTTCATAAATCAACATACCTGCTGCACCCTGAACCAAAGGTTCAAAAATAAAGCCCGCTATATCGTTATGATTATCAAACCAACCTTGTAAAACCTCTTTGATTTGCTCGATGTTTTCAGCATCTGGCAATGGAATATGAATCACATCAAATAATAAATTTTCAAAGGCATTATTAAATACATTTCTTGCCCCTACACTCATTCCTCCAAAGGTATCGCCATGGTAAGCATTCTCAAAGGCAATAAATTTTTTCTTACCAATTCCCTGATTATGCCAATATTGCAACACCATTTTTAACCCCACTTCCACTGCCGTGGAACCATTATCTGAATAAAAAATCTTTGATTGATTTTTGGGCAAATGTCCTATTAATCTCTCTGCTAATTTAACCGCTGGTTCGTGGGTAAATGAACTAAAAATAGCATGTTCCAAGGTATGTAACTGTTCGCTAACCTTTTGCGAAATATAAGGATGACAATGCCCATGTAAATTAACCCACCAGCTCGAAATAGCATCCAATAGCCTATTCCCTTCAGAATCATAAAAATAAGCGCCTTCGCCCTTTACTATTTGAACAGAAGCTTCGGCATATTTTAAATGGGTAAAGGGATGCCAAACAAACTGTTTATCTTTTTGTTGTATATCGAAATTGCTCAAGATTAAATTATTTTTGATTCGAAAGTATATAAAATAATTTAATTCATTTACTATATTTATGCTCTTATAAATAACTAATCATGGACTTAGAATTTAATAAAAATGATGATAAAATGCGTTTGCTGATTTCGCAAATGGAGCAACGCTTAAATAAAATATACGATGGTGGGGGCAAAAAACGCATCGAGAAATTACACGAACAAGGTAAAATGAGTGCGCGGGAGCGTATTGATTTTTTATTAGACAAAAATACTCCTCGTTTTGAAATGGGCGCTTTTGCTGGTTACGAAATGTATCCCGAACATGGTGGCTGCCCTGGTGGAGGTGTTGTTATCGTAATTGGATACGTAAGTGGAAAACAATGTATTGTGGTTGCTAATGATGCTACTGTAAAAGCAGGAGCTTGGTTCCCAATTACTGGTAAAAAGAATTTACGTGCGCAAGAAATTGCTATGGAAAACCGCTTACCAATTATTTATTTAGTGGACAGCGCTGGTGTTTATTTACCAATGCAAGACGAAATTTTTCCTGATAAAGAACACTTTGGCCGCATCTTTCGCAACAATGCTATCATGAGTGGTATGGGTATTTTACAAGTATCTGCTGTTATGGGAAGTTGTGTAGCCGGTGGCGCTTATTTACCAATTATGAGCGATGAAGCGATGATTGTAGATAAAACAGGTTCTATCTTTTTAGCTGGTTCATACTTAGTAAAAGCGGCTATTGGAGAAAATATTGACAACGAAACATTAGGTGGCGCGTCTACACACTGTGAAATTAGTGGTGTAACTGATTATAAATGTAAAGATGATACCGATTGCTTAACACGCATTCGTAACATTATGAGTAAGGTGGGCGATTATGATAAAGCTGGCTTTAACAGAGAAACTCCAGCGCTTCCTAAAAAAGATCAAAAGGAAATGTATGGTATCTTAAATGATAAGCAATACGAAATCAGAGATATCATTGAACGCATTGTTGATAACGGCGAGCATGATGAGTATAAAGAATTATATGGCCAATCAATAGTATGCACCTATGCACGCATCGATGGTTGGGCTGTAGGTATTGTTGCTAACCAGCGTAAGGTAGTAAAAAGCAAAAAAGGCGAAATGCAATTTGGCGGCGTTATTTATAGCGACAGTGCTGATAAAGCCGCTCGCTTTATTATGAACTGTAATCAAAAGAAAATTCCATTAGTATTCTTACAAGATGCTACTGGTTTTATGGTAGGTTCTCGTAGCGAACATGGTGGTATTATTAAAGATGGGGCTAAGCTAGTAAACGCGATGGCAAATTCGGTTGTACCTAAATTCACTATTATTTTAGGAAACTCTTATGGTGCGGCAAACTATGCCATGTGTGGCAAAGCATACGACCCACGTTTAATAGTTGGTTGGCCAACAGCACAAATTGCAGTAATGGGTGGAGCACAAGCTGCTAAAGTGTTAGTTCAAATTGAAGTGGCATCATTAAAAGCTAAAGGCGAAGAAATTACGCCTGAAAAAGAAGCAGAGTTATATAACAAAACTAAAGACCGTTACGATACGCAAACAACGCCATATTATGCGGCCTCTCGTTTATGGATAGATGCTATTATTGATCCAACTGATACACGTAAAGTGATTAGCATGGGAATTGAAGCAGCTAATCATGCTCCTATAACAAAACAATATAACATTGGGATTTTACAAACCTAATCTTGATGCTTAATAAAGAAGCTGTTTACACTATTAAAGAACTTGATTTTCCTGATGTAAATCTTAAACGGAAATCAAATGATATTGTATATGTTACATTTAAAGACAATTGCAATTTGGATATTCCTTTGCAAACTCGCTTATTGGATTACTATTTTGAAATTACCGATGGCAAACTAATGCATTTTATTTTTTTAGCTGCTGAAAATGTTACAATTACTAAGGAAGCTAGAGATAATGCCGTGAAAATCGAAGATCAGTCGATGCTAGGAGCTTCAGCGGTTGTAGTTGATAGTTTGCCATATAAATTAATAGCGAATTTTTATTTAAAATTCAATAAACCTAAAAGACCATATAAGGTTTTTGGCAAAGAAGAAGAGGCTGTTAAATGGCTTAAAACGATTAAACTTTAAAATGAAAAAAAATGTACTGAGCTATCTTTTATTGACAATTAATAGTGTTCTATTCTCTCAGAACAATATTCCGGCAATTTTTAGATGGCAAGATAATTACGCGAAAAACAACATTCATAAATATGTAACGCAAGATACACTTATACAAACAAGCGAAGCAACTTTACATATTCACTTCAACAATCAACCATCAAAGCCTTATTTATTAATGCTACATGGCATGGGAGCCAATGCTCGTACTAATTGGAGTAGTCAAATAAAAGCATTATCAAAAGATTTTAATTTAATATTACCTGATTTAATTTATTTTGGAGAAAGTTCTTCTTCTTCTGGAAACTACTCTGTTGAATTTCAAATAGAACAATTACATGAAGCTATTTTAAAATTAGGAATCACTTCAAAATTAAATGTGATGGGATTTAGTTATGGAGGATTAATAGCCGCGATGTATAATCAAATGCATCCATCTGAAGTCATCAAACTAATAATTATTGATGGACCTGTAAAATATTATTCAGGACAAATGGCTGACAGTTTAGCAAATGCATTAGGAGTCAAATCAATTAAAAACGTCATTGTGCCATCAACTATCGATGAATTTAACGGCATGAAAAAAGCCGTGATATCGAGAGGATTTCCTTCAACAAAAAAATTAAAACAGAAAATGCTTAAATATTTCTTTTTACCAACCAAGGAAATAAGAGATAAGCAAATGGATTATTTATTTGATAGACAAGCCATTTATCAAAACTATAATTACAACATAGATAAAACACAAACTCTTTTAATATGGGGAAAGAAAGACGGAGCTATACCTATTTCGGTAGGTTACAACTTGCACAAAGCATTTCCAAATACCACACAATTACTCATCTTCCCTAAAGCAAAGCATGATGCTCATTTTAGAAATAGCAAACAGTTGAACAAAGCGGTTATTGAGTTTTTGAAATAAATGAATATATCTAGTTCTCAACTTCACTCGAACTAACATATTAATTTATTACCAATTCCATTTAGGTAATCTTCCTAGCGTAAAGGTATTTTCAATTCTTCTAATTTAAGATGAATCTTTTTGAAGGACTGCTTATGAAAATTTAATACACTCATTAATACTACCGACAAATTGGTTAATACCTTGTTACGCTTCAAATAATCAATTTTAACCTTTGATTATAAAACTAAGTTTCAAAAACTATTCTTAACAGAAATTGTTTCCAGAGACTCCTGACTCGTTTAAACTTAATAGTAGCTACCTCTAACAAAACATTCATTTTCGTCTCCTATTACATCTTTTAAAAAGTGTTTATTAATTATGTAATCACTTTTAACCCAGATTACGCATTAGAAAATCTATTACGAGCTGAAACCTCTTCAAAACATAACGCTTTGCCACTTTTTCTCCTTCATCATAGTGGTTACTATGCTTCAGTCAAAAAAGTGTCTGTTTTATTAAGCTTTCAACTCTCATTACGATTCCTAATGCTTAAAATTGAAACAAAACTTGTTAAGGCAAATGCTAACGCAAAATAAGGAGATAACTTCATTGATTTAATCTTTAAGGGATACAAGTCTATTATTTTCTAATTAAAGACATGTGTATTCATCATTAATGATTGTTTTTATCAGTTTTAATAGAATAAATTTCAACAGTGGTGTAGAATAAATGAAAATCAATTAGATTTGTGTATGGAAAAAACTAAGATTTTAGACGCTGTTCAGATCAACCAAAAATTAAATCGTATGGCCTATCAGGTTTACGAAAATAACTTTAAAGAAAAGGAGTTATTAATTGTTGGTATTGAAGGTAACGGATATAAGGTGGCAGAAAAAATAGTTGCTATTTTAAATTCTATTTCAAGCATCAAAACTAAATTAGGTAAAATCAAAATTGATAAAGAAAATCCCTGGAGCTTTGAACCTAAAATAGATTTTACTGAAAAAGATTTTGAAAACAAATCTGTAATTTTAGTAGATGATGTTTTAAATAGCGGCAAGACTTTAATATATGCCGTAAAATTATTTTTAAATAAACCTGTTAAACAATTAAACACATTAGTGCTTGTAGATAGAAGCCATACCCGTTTTCCAGTAAAAGCTGATTTTGTGGGGTTATCTTTATCTACTACTTTACAAGAAAGAATTGACACTGATTTTTCTAAAAAAGGAAAAGAAGCAGTTTATTTGGTTTAAATTTTTGCCACTTCTTTCAAAGTTATTTTTTAAAATAGAAGATGCTTTTTCGCTAACTGTAAAAACATAATTGTAGTTTTTTTTAAGTTAAACTAAAGTTAAATTTAAAAATACATTTTTACAGTTCTAATACTAATTGGATATAACCAGGTAGATTTTTCTTATCCCAAATCTCAATCTTTTTAATATATTTGAGAGTGCAACAAAAACCAAAAATTAATATTATAGGCGCTGGCATTTCGGGCTTATCAGCAGGCTGCTATTTGCAAATGAATGGTTTTGATACTCAAATTTTCGAGAAACACTCCATTCCTGGAGGTTTATGCACCAGTTGGGAAAATGGAGGTTATACCATTGATGGTTCTATTCATTGGATTTTAGGCTCAAAAAAAGGAAGCGGTTTTTATAAAATGTGGTCGGAGTTAATGAATCTTGAAAAAGTTCCTTTTCACAATCACGATGTACGGATGCACATTGAAGTAAAAAACTCAGCAGATAAATACGGTAACAAAGTTTTTAAATTATATACCAACTTAGATAAATTGAAAGCTTATATGCTTGATTTATCTCCTGAAGATAGTGGTATTATTAATGAAATTATTCAAGACATTAGAAACCTACAACAATTTGAATTGCCTCCGGTAATGTATAAGTTACCTTTAATTCCTTCTATTATCAGAAGTATTAAAATGGCTCGTTACCTAAAGTTTTTAGTATATCTAACAAAACAAAAAAAAATTACCAATTTTGATATTGCTAAAAAATTCAAAAGTCCATTTTTAAAAGAAAGCTTCGAACTGTTATTTGACGGAGATGAAATTAAAATGATGGTGATTAATTTTCCAATGGCTTTTTTTGATCAGCAATGCGCTGGTTATCCAATTGGAGGCTCTTTAAGTTGGGCAAAACGTATTGCCGAAAATTATATTTCGCTTGGGGGAAAAATACATTACAATACTCCCGTAAAAAAAATATTAGTAGAAAATAATGAAGCAAAAGGATTACTCGTTAGAAATGATGTAATTCACAAAAGCGATATGGTATTATCTACAGCTGATTGGTATAAAACTGTATTTGAATATTTGGATGGAAAATATGTGAATGATACTATTTTAAATTTAAAAGACGGTAAAAAATTAGATGTCTACTATTCTATTCTACTCGTATCTTTTGGATTAAAAAAATCATATAAAGAATATTCGCATTTTTCTAGATTCCCAACCGAAGTAAAATTAAAATCTCCTTGCGGAAAATCATGGGATAGATTAGAAACCCATTTTTATAATTACGACCCTACATTAGCTCCAGAGGGAAAAACAGTGATGGCTTGTAGTTTTTATACTACCAACGGGCAATATTGGATTGATTTACGTAAAAATGATCGTCCTAAATACAGAGCAGAAAAAAAGAAATTTACCGATTCATTAATTGAATTATTAAATGTAAAATATCCAGGCATAAAAGATGAAATTGAAGTGGTTGATTTTGCCACTCCTGCCACAGTGCTTCGTTATACTAATAATTGGAAAGGAAGCGCGCAAGGTTGGTTGCCTGGAAAAAATATGGCAGCTGCATCTCCTGTAAAGTTTACATTACCGAATTTAAAAAACTTTTATTATGCTAGTCATTGGGGAAGAGCTGGCGGTGGTATTCCAATTTCATTAATTCAAGCAAGAGACGTGGCTAATTTAATTTGTAAAAAAAATAAAATGGAATTTGATCCTCAAAAAGGAATGAATACAAATTGGAAATTAATAGAGTAAACTAATATTACAATTCATTGTAACACTTTGTTTTTTTAACAAAGTGCATAAACACAATATTTTTCTCATAAACACCAGTTGTCGAATCTTTAAATTCGGGCATTAAACGCATATCATCACGTTTTTTTAAAGTAGAAGGTAAATGCTTATAAAATGAAAAATGAGCCTTGATAACTGCGAAAAAATGAGTGCCATTTCCTTCAAACAAAAATTTAAAAGCCGCAACTCCATCTAAGATCATTCGATAAATAATTTTAAAAAATAAAAAGCGAGGGGATGCATTTTTAGTAAGTGTGATTAAATTATTTCTGAAATTTAAAAATGTTTTTTTAGGGCTTAATTTATTTAAAGTTCCTCCTCCAACATGATAAATCACAGATTTAGGCTCTACAAAAATTTGGTAGCCAATATTTTTCATTCGCCAGCACACATCAATTTCTTCCATGTGAGCAAAATAATCTCCATCAAATCCACCAACTTTCCAAAACGCTTCTGCTCTCACAAACATACAAGCCCCAGTTGACCAAAATACCTCAACAGCATCATCGTACTGCCCTTTATCTTCTTCTAAGACATTAAATATTCTACCTCTACAAAAAGGATAACCATACTTATCCATAAATCCACCTGCTGCTCCAGCATATTCAAATTTAGTTTTATGATTATAATCCAAAATTTTTGGCTGACATGCGGCAATTTTAGGATTCGAGTCCATTAATTGAATGATTGGAAATAACCAATTTTGGGTAACCTCAACATCTGAATTAAGCAATACATAATATTCTGCTTTCACTTGTTTTAATGCAAGATTATATCCCTGTGCAAATCCATCATTAGATGGATTTGCAATTACTAAAACTTGCGGAAAATTATTTTTTAAATATTCAACGCTATCATCCGTCGATTGGTTATCTGCAACAATAATTTGAGCTTCATCAGAAAACTTTAAAACAATTGGCAAAAATTTTTCGAGAAAGGATTTCCCGTTCCAATTTAAAATAACAACAGCTACTTTATTATCCAACATAAATTAGCGTGGGTTATTAAAATTTTCATCCATATTGCTACCAAAGGTTTTCCCTGGCTTCGTATCATCAATATTTATTGATTGTTGAGAACGATTGACTAATTTAAATCTCCATCTCTCATCATACATTTCCCCTTTTACATCACTGTGAATTAATTCATAACAATCATCTGCAATGGCAAAATTAGCAAAAACAAATCTTTTGTTTGAAAAAAACCTCTTTGTGGCTTTATCATAAATTCTATAATATTGCCATATTTCATATGGATAAGTATTAGGCTCGTTGTTTACTTGATTACGTTGATCGGGTTTACCATATTGTAAATACACTCTTCCTCTATCAGTGAAATACCCTTTTTGTTTCCCACACTTTAATAATGCATTAGTTTCAAGAACTTGTTTATAATATGTATACCATAATTCTAAAGAATTAACAGAATCACCAGCTTGAACTTTCCAATAATCAACCAAATAACTACGCATCAAATTAGGTTCTTTATTCTTTAGTTGAACTTGTTGCCATTCTCTTTCTTTAGTAGATGAAACAGGCCATAAACACTCTACAAATTGTTTTAATGAATCTTCACTCTGAATAGAATTAAAAAAATCTTCAATTGTTCTAATATTATTATTTCGAGTGATATTTACAGCATCACTCTGACGTTGAAAGAACCATTTTTTTTGTGATTGTATTTTGTTTAATGAGTCTTTTACTTCTATTACTAAGTTATAATTACCTGATGCCAATTGCGAAATATCAAACTGGGCTAAAAGTGGATTAATTCGGTTAGCAGCTTGCTTTTGAAATCCAGAAAATCCAAATTGTTTTTCTAAATTTTCATTATTTTCGATATAATAGAAATAAACAAATTTAGTTCCCTTACCAATTAAGGTGTCTAAATTATAGGACTCCATATAAAACTTTAGAGAATTTTGCTTTTTGGGAAAATAATTAATATTATATGGAATTAAATCATATCCGCTTTTAGTTAGCTGAGATTGTGTAGTAGATTTTTTATATGACTCTAAAATTTGAATATCCGAATTATAGATTTTCTTATCTCTATTAAATGAGATATTAATTTTTTGAGCATAACTTGTCTTTTTATCTGGAAAAGCATTATCCGTAATAATTAACTCTAAATTATATTGGCCATTTTCTAATAAAAAGCGTTGGTTATCTATAAAAGATGGCAACTGTAATGAATCTATAACAATAGGGCTTAATAAATTATAGTTTGAAGACTTAACGACCTCAGCTCCTTTAAAAATTTTCCATGAAATATTAACGTTAGCTTGCAATCCACCAGCAACTGGAGAAAATTTAACGCTATTTCCAGAGATTGTTATGTAAGTTTCTAGATAAGGTTTATTGTTTGAGGTATTAAATACCCCATAATTAAAATAAACTATAACGGTTGAAAATAAAGATTTATAAATAAAAGTTATAAATAAAATAAGAAAGTATCGCATAGTGTTGATTTACAAATTACTGGGGAATGTAACTTTGCATAAAGTTAGTGATAAAAAATATTTTATAAAAATTAGTTGTAGAATAAAAAAAATTACTATTTTTGACATCTCTTTGGAGAAATGGCAGAGTGGTCGATTGCGGCAGTCTTGAAAACTGTTGAACCGTGAGGTTCCTGGGGTTCGAATCCCTATTTCTCCGCTTTAAAAAATCATAAACCCTTTACTAGCAATAGTTTAGGGTTTTTTGTTTTAGTGTTTTTTCGACATGTAGCCTACAAACTATTAAACTAGGTTTTTTTAGCACAAGAAAAAGCGAAAAAATATTTTTACATGGTAAGTTGGCAACTATTGACAAGGGATAGGCAACCATTGGCTCATTTAATTTGAACCATTTGAGTTCTTATGGTAGTATTGAAATGAATGTGGAAATAAGCTCAACGGAATTTTCAAATAATCTTTCTGTTCATTTAATCAATGTATTTAATCAATTTGATAACATTACACTTGAAACACATAGAACAAGAAATGGAGTATTCATTAAGTTTATAAATTGGTTGGCGTATCGATTAATCCGTATTGCATTAATAATTGTTACTTACATTACACACAAACGACTATTAAAACTATACTAAGATTGAGAAAACAAGCATCTCTAGAAAATCGAAACTTTTCTTTATAAAGCTTGCAAGGGCAAGAGCTAGTACAGAAGAAATTTCGCGGGGAGCTGCTATTGGCACATTTATTAGCGTTTTTCCTACTTTTGGTTTTGGAATGCCTTTTGTTATTTTATTAAGCAAAATTTTTAAATTTAAATTAATTGCGGCCTTAGCTTTAAGTATAGTTTCAAATCCTTTTACAAGTCCATTTTTTATGGTATTAAGTTATAAAATAGACTCAATGATCTTAGACAGAAGAATTGAATATAATATAGGAAACTGGAAATAAAATTTAGGTGATACTGGAATAGTGCTTTTAATAAGCTCAGTTATAGTAAGCGGTACGTTGAGTGTGTTAGCGTATTTTTTGACTACATTTATAGTGAAAAAGTATAGAGATAAAAAAGGTATAAAGTAAATTTTCTTAAGGGTAATAGTTTAATATAAAATTCGAATCAACAATGCGAAAAATTGAAAAAATAACACAACCACTGTTTCTAATTGTATTAATAATTGGCTTATTAATGATACTCAAAGGGTTTCTAATACCATTTTCTTTTGGATTATTGATAGCATTAATTGTTTATCCTATATGTAAAAAACTTGAAAATAATAAAATTCCGAGACCTATTGCGATTTTCATTTCATTCCTTTTTGTTGCGTTAATTTTATTTACCATAGTTTTCATATTTGTATGGCAAATCAATACTATTAAAAAAGAGATTCCTCAATTAACGATTAAGCTGAACCAACTTCTAATAGATACTCAAACATGGGTTGATTCCACAATAGGCTTATCTGTGGCTGAACAGAATAGTTTAATTATAAGCACTGGAAAAAATTTAGTTTCCAACTTTGGGAGAGTTGTTTCAGGATCATTTTCTATTGCCTCTGAAACACTTTTTAATCTTATAATCATCCTCATATATACAATTCTAATTCTTTATTATAGAGGAATGTTGGTGAGATTTATGAGTTCCCTTTTAAGCGAAAAACATAAGGAAAACTTACCTAAAATACTGTCTGACACCATTAAAGTTTACTTTAATTATATAAAGGGAATGGTGTTGGTTTATTTTATAGTTGGCGTTTTAAATAGTATCGGTCTTCTATTTTTAGATGTAGAACATGCTATTCTCTTTGGCATGACATCAGCGTTAATGACAATTATACCGTATGTTGGTATATTAATTAGTTCTATCATCCCTATATCAATGGTTTGGATAGAGAAAGGAAATGGTTTGTATCCTTTGGGGGTAATAGGAATATTTTCAATTGTTCAATTTTTGGAGGGTAATATTATTTCTCCTTACATTATTGGCAAACAATTAGGAATTAATGCGTTTGTTTCTATCACTGCAATTTTATTAGGCGCTTTAGTGTGGGGGTTTGCAGGAATGATTTTATTTTTACCATTTGTAGCATTTTTGAAAATAATTTCAGGTCAAATTCACTCATTAAACCATATTCATTTATTTCTAAAAAAAACGTAACCGTGGCGAATAGCAATCCAACTATGAGAATGAAAATTAAGTATCCATCGGCCGAAGCTTATACCTTTTCAGTAGAAGAAATTTTACTTGAATTTCAAACAGACCCGATAACCGGAATAACACAATCCGAGGCAGAAAATCGGACAAAAGAGTTTGGACTAAATATTTATGAAGCTAAAAAGCAGAAGAGTATTTTACTTATGTTCTTTTTGCAATTCAAAAGCCCGATCGTCTATCTATTGCTTTTTGCAGCAGCTGTTACACTATACTTTCAACATTATATTGAAGCAATGGCGATTTTGGTGGTAATATTGATAAATGCCCTCATTGGATTTTTTATGGAGTTGCAGGCTCGTAATTCAATGAACGCATTAAAGGAAATGGATGTCACGCTTTCAAAAGTTATTCGTGATAAAAAAATTCAAGAGATTCCTTCCGAAAAAATTGTTCCCGGAGATATCATATTGTTAGAGGCTGGCGATATCATTCCCGGAGATGCAAGACTGATAGAATCGAACGAATTGCAATGTGATGAGTCTTCCCTTACAGGAGAGTCGCTTCCTACAGAAAAAAAAACTGAAAAACTTTCAAAGGAAACTGCGATCGGTGATAGGTTTAACATGGTGTTTAAAGGTACTTCAGTAACAAATGGAAATGGAAAAGCAGTTGTTATAGGAACCGGCAAACACACTCAATTAGGCATCATCACTACATTAGTAGAAAGTTCCGAAGAAAAAGAAACACCTCTTGATAAACAAATTCACATACTTAGTAAAAAACTGATATGGATAACATTGGCCTTAACATCCGTTTTTGCCATTACCGGATTTATACAAGGCAAAAGCTGGCTATTGATTTTAGAAACTTCTATTGCTTTAGCAGTAGCTGCTTTTCCAGAAGGACTTCCAATTGTAGCTACAGTTGCATTATCTTATGGTATGCTACTGATGGCCAAACGAAATGCCATTGTTAAAAAATTATCAGCTGTAGAAACTTTAGGAAGTACAAATGTGATATTGACAGATAAAACCGGTACGCTTACAGAAAATAAAATATATGTTGATACCATTTCTTTTCAAGAAGAAACAGTGAAGGTTTCTATTAAAGACAATATCTTGATTTTTGAAAATGGGGATATCTATAAAAGCAAAGAGGCATTTCATAAATTAAGATTAGTTGGTGCTTTATGCAATAATGCTTACACGAGAGATGAAAATGGCGAAACAGAACTAATGGGCGACCCGATAGAAATTGCTCTTCTTCAACTTGCAAATGCATCGGGCGCTTCTTCTGATGAATTTAAAATGCAATTCGAAAGAATTGACGAGACTCCCTTTAGTTCTGAAACCAAAATGATGGGAACCTTGCATAAAAACAAGGAGGGTTATTTTGTTGCAGCAAAAGGTTCAGGAGAACATCTGTTGAAAAAATGCAGTAAAGTGTTAGCCAATTCAACCATAACCGAACTTAATGATGAAAAACAAAAAAAAATCCTATCAGAAGCCGAAAAAATGGCAGCAGATGGGCTTCGTGTATTGGGCTTTGCATTTAGAGAGGAAAATGAAATTAACAGTGAGGATTATTTAAACTCACTTGTATTTATTGGCATGATCGGTTTTTTGGATCCTCCACGAGTGGATATTAAAGAGGCGATGCTTTTGTGCAGAAAAGCTGGAATAAAAATTGTAATGATTACAGGCGACCACCCTTTAACAGCACTTAATATTGCAAAAAAAGTAGGATTGGTAGATGAAAGCGAACAAAATGTAATTACAGGAGCCGATATTCCGCCAATGGAATCACTTTCGGATGAATGGAATAAAAAAATACTTTCAACGGCTGTATTTGCTCGTACTACACCTAAGCAAAAGTTAGAAATTGTATCAGTTTATCAGCAGGCAGGTAATATTGTTGCCATGACAGGTGATGGGATAAATGATGCACCGGCTCTAAAAAAAGCAGATATAGGTATTGCAATGGGAATAAGAGGTACTCAGGTGGCGAAGGAAACTGCCAGTATTGTATTAAAGGATGATTCTTTTATATCCATTGAAAGAGCGGTGGCACATGGAAGAGCCATATTTGATAACATCAAAAAATTCGTTGTATATCTCGTATCTTGTAATTTAAGTGAAATACTTATTGTTACTGCCTTGGGTTTTATTGCTCCTTCCTCCACTTTGCTTCCATTACAAATTTTATTCCTTAACATGGTTACAGATGTATTTCCGGCACTAGCACTTGGTTTGAGTAAGGGAGATAAAGGTGTTATGGAAAGGCCACCCAGAGACCCCGCGAGTTTTATTGTATCGAAAAAAGACTGGATTGCCGTATACGTGTATTCCATTATTATTACTTTAGCTGTAATTGCTTCCATTATCTATTGTAAACAAACCATTTCTGCTGATCACAACACCGCAAATAATGTTGCCTTTCTTACTTTAGCATTCGCTCAGATTTTCCATGTATTTAATATGTCATCAAAAAGTTCTCTCTTGCTGATAAATGAAATTACTAAAAATAAATTTGTTTGGTTAGCTGTAATAATTTGTATTTCACTTCTGCTGTTGGTTTATGCAATACCACAAATGCGTTTGGTACTTGGTTTGGAAAGACTGTCTGTAGACTTATGGATTGTGTCAATTTTGTTCGGATTAATCCCCTTAGTGTTAGTTCAGTTATATAAAATTGGGTGGAGGAAGGTTTAGGCTAAACCTCATTTTCTACACTAAGTGTTCCGTTTATTGTAGTTATGGATTAGAAAAACGCTCCAAAATTTAAGCAGGAAATAAATGTTGTTAGTTATCGTAAAATTACCGTAAAATAAGATAATAAGTCTTATTTCACACGGCTTATCGCCCTTAAATTGGCTAAAATTCGCTGAATTTGGGCTTCATTCGATTCTTCGGTGTTTTCATTGGTTATTTGGTTCAACCCAGATTATGCATTAGGAATCGTAATGAGAGTTGAAAGCTTAATAAAACAGACACTTTTTTGACTGAAGCATAGTAACCACTATGATGAAGGAGAAAAAGTGGCAAAGCGTTCTGTTTTGAAGAGGTTTCAGCTCGT
>JBEIPP010000050.1:0-18966 GCA_040376995.1 Flavobacteriales bacterium | reverse complement strand
TGACGGACAATTGATAGAACGCCATAAGGTCAATAAATCTGAATACCCAACCCTAATCAACAAAATTAAAATTGAAGCTAAATGTGATATTGCCGAAAAGCGTTTGCCACAAGATGGCAGAATACGTTTTACAGTCAATAATTCAAGAATAGATATTCGTGTATCTATTTTGCCTACACTGCATGGAGAGAAAGTGGTATTACGTTTATTAGGTAACGACGCCACACATATTGATATTTTAAAATTAGGATTTACTAAAGAAGAACTGGAACGCTATCAGTTAGCCATTCAAAAAACACATGGTATCATTTTAATATCAGGACCAACAGGTTCAGGTAAAACTACTACCCTATACGCCACACTTAAATTATTAAATAAATCCAAATCCAATATTTTAACCATCGAAGACCCGATAGAGTATACCTTGGATGGTGTGAACCAAGTTCAGTTAAAAGATGATATTGGTCTGACTTATTCGGAAGCATTAAGAACTTTTTTACGTCAGGATCCAGATGTTATTATGCTGGGTGAGATTAGGGATGCAGATACTGCTCAAATGGCAATCAGGGCTGCGTTAACAGGACACATGGTGTTATCTACCATTCATACAAACTCGGCATGGGGAACTATTTCGCGTTTAATTGATATGGGAGTGCCACCTTATTTATTAGCAAATACCATCAACTTATCGGTAGCACAACGTTTGGTAAGAATGCTTTGTCCACATTGCAAAAAACAAGAAGATTTTAATAGTTTCGAATTACCAAAAGCTTTTCAAAATGCAGCAATTACCAAGCAATTTAAGCCTGTTGGTTGCAACCAATGTTACTTTACAGGATACAAAGGAAGAAAGGCTGTTTATGAAGTAATTAATATTACAAAGGAACTGGCAGAATACATTAAGGAACAAAAATCTACTATAAGTGATTACTGTAAATTAAATAAAATCAGTACATTAGCCGAAAATGTGTTAGCTCTTTTTGAAAAAGGAGAAACAAGTTTAGAAGAAATTTATCCGTATTTAATACATGAAAATTAAAATTATAGTCTTAACATTTTTATTGGGCTTTTGTTTTTTAGCAAAATCGCAAGATAGATTTGCCGTACTTGAACAGAAATTAATAGAACTGGGAAAATCAAATCCCGGATTAAATGAGAAGGTGGATTTATCCATCAACAGCTCTTCTATTCAGGAATTTATAAGAGCCATTGCTACCAGTAATAATTTAAATGTGAATGTTGATCCATCCATTGATGTAAAAGTTACTAATAATTTTTCTAAAGTAACGGCTCAGGATGTATTTCTGTTTTTATGTAAAAGTTATAATCTGGATATTAATTTTGTGGGGCCAATTATGTCCTTTGTAAAATATATTCCACCGGTAATTCCCGTAAAAACCATTGCTGCAAAAAAAATAAATGTAAGCTATGAGCCTACAGCCGCTTTAATTAGTTTTGATTTGCAAAATGATACTTTATCGCAGGCAGCTAAAGAAATAACCAAGCAAACCGGAAAAAATATCATTTTCTCACCTGATTTAACGGGTAAATTAGTAAGTGGCTTTGTGCAAAATTCATCATTAAACAGTGCCCTTGAAAAATTAGCATTTGCTAATGATATGAAAGTTTCTGTTACGCCGGATAACTTTTATATTTTTGAAAAGAAAATAGCAGTTGCAGAGTCTACTAAAAACAATCCTAGTTCAAACGGTACAAATAATACAAATTTTGGATTAACCAGTTCAAATACTAAAAACACAAATGTGTATGTAAAAGATGGTTTAATTTCTGTAGATGCTCAGAATATTGCTATTAACGAATTGGTAAATTCGGTGTCGAAAGAACTAAATAAAGAATACTTTTTATTTAATGATTTAAAAGGCAATACCACATTAAAAATTAATGGAGCCGATTACGATAGCTTTTTAAAATTATTATTTAATGGTACCGAATTTACATTTAAAAAAGATGGCGAAATTTATTTGTTTGGTGATAGAAATTTAGAAGGCTTACGCCAGAGTAAGTTAATAACACTTAAAAACAGAACCATTGATAAAGTTTTAGAATTTATTCCAGCCGAATTAAAAAAAGGTGTAGACATTAAAACATTTGCCGATTTAAATGGATTAATTGTAAGCGGCTCTCAGCCACGTATTAATGAACTAGAAGCCTTTTTAAGACAAATAGATTTAGTGGTGCCTTTGGTTCATATTGAAGTAATTATTGCCGATGTTCGAAAAAGCAATACCATTTCAACCGGTATTTCGGCAGGAATAGGGGCAAAGCCGGCTGCACCAACACAAGGCGGTTTATTGCCTCAGGTTGATTTATCATTAAATGCAACAGCAATTAATAATTTAATAAGTGGTATTAATGGATTTGGTGTTATTAATTTAGGAAGCGTTACTCCTAATTTTTATTTAACAATTAAAGCGTTGGAAGAGCAGGGCGCACTTAAAATCCGTTCAACACCTCAGATAGCAACTTTAAACGGACATGAAGCAAAATTAAAAGTTGGCAGCACTGTATATTATTTAGAAGTTCAGAATAATGTATTGAATTCAGGTAATACCAATCCTACGGTAACACAAAGTCAGCAATACAAATCGTTAGATGCCGATTTGTCAATTACCATCAACCCTCAAGTATCGGGAGATGAACAAATAACCATGTCAATTGGAGTAACCCAATCATCGTTTACAGAACGTATATCCGAAACAGCTCCTCCGGGAAAACTGAATAGGGATTTTCAATCGTTGGTGCGTGTTAAAAATGGCGAAATGATCATGCTTGGTGGCTTAGAAGAAAATTCCACATCCAATTCAGGTAAGGGATTACCTTTAATTTCAAGAATACCGGTATTAAAATGGATTTTTGGAAATCGCACAAAATCAAAAAGCGAAAATAAGTTAACTATTTTTATTAAACCAACCATTATTTATAGTTAGTTAAAGATGTGGTGGGAACGATGGATACCTAAATTGTATTTAACAAAAAGCAATATCTGTGGCGTTGAATGTATTTATAGCGAAACAGGTATTTCATTTAATTATGCGGTTTTAAATATTAAAAAAAATAAAGTCGAGGTTTCGGTACAAGGTACAACAACAGATGCTAAAGAAATCTTAACCCTTGCAAAAAAATTATCGGCAGTCGTTTCGTTGGCAATTGTTGGTAAAGGAGTTATTACAAAAAAAATTATTTTTAGTGAAAACGATTCGTTGGTATTAACAGATTTATTAAGCCAGCATTTACCAGCTATTCCAGCCAATGATTTTTATGTTCAGTTCTTTAAAAATGAATCCAACTCCGGGCATATTTCTGTTTGCCGAAAAGAGCAGGTGAACGAATTACTGGCATTATTTACAATGGATAAAATAGAAATTGTAAATGTATTTTTAGGAGTTTTGGTTTGTAATGCATTAGCAAACTTAACAGGATCTTATAACCGCTTAACAACCTCTACACAGCAATTAGAATTAATGAATGGCTATGTAGAATCTGTTATGCCTTTGTCTGATTCATCATCAGTATCTCTGGATTTGGGCGAAACAACAATTCAACCTTCACATAGTGTGTCTTTTGCTATTGGATTATCTTATTTAACCCAGCAAGAAAATTATCATTCAACAAATGTTGAATTAACGCATTTGCCAATACAACATATCGAAAAAATTAAAACCAGATTATTGTTATTTGTCTTTATTATTTTTCTGTTTATAATCAGTGCAATTAATTCGGTATTGTTTTTTCAGAAGTTTGAAGAAAACAGTGCATTGGAAGTAGAATTAAATTTGTACGAATCAAAAAATAATCAAATTACACAGTTACTTGACAGTTATCAAAAAAAGAAAAGTTTAATTGAACAAACCGGAATTTTTGATAACAAAAAAATGTCGGTATATGCAGATAAAATAGCCGCATCATTACCTAATGAGATTTTATTACGCGAATTATATTTTAATCCCGAAGAAGGAGAAACAGAAGAAGATAGCCTAACAAATTTTACCGAAAATGAGTTAATCATTAAAGGGAATTGCAATAAAAGTTTATTACTAAATGAGTGGATTAACATTTTAAAAAGTCAAAACTTTATTAAAGCTGTTAATCTGGAAACGTTTATATATAATTCGGAAGGTCATTTGCCTAATTTTGTTTTAAAAGTTGATACAAAGTAAAGATGTTGAATAATATGACATATCCTAAACGTATATATGCCATCACCATTGGTTTTATAGTATTTTTGATATTATCTTACATATTTTCATTTTCTAAAACCATTAAATTGTTTAAGGACACAAAAATTAAACATGAAAAATTAATTTGGTTAAAAGAAAAAGAAAAAGAAATTCCAGTTCTGCAAGAACAGATGGCTTTGTTGGATAAAGCCTATAACTCTTCCGATTCCAGTTCTATAAGAGACAGATTAACTGCCTTTATTTCTGATTTTGCCGAGGAAAATAATTGTGTAGTAACCGAAATTCCCGAAAAATCTTTTTACTCAAGTTCTCAGTTAAATATACAAACTAATAAATTTGTTATTAAAGGAGATTACAAATCATTATTACAATTAATGCTAAATGTTGAAACACAATATAACTATTCGGCAAAGGTTGTTTCGGCAAAGTTTCATAGCGTAAAAGATTTACAAACAAAACAAACTAATTTATACTTAACATTAATAACCCAATCGTTCAGACAACATGAAAAAACGAATTAAATACAATTTTTTAATTTTGGGTATAGGCTTATTTATAGCCTGTACTAAAGATTTTATTGAAAAGGATATTAAGAATGATAAGGTAACAATTATTGCTCCGGTTGATAATTTAAGTACACCAAATAATACCATTACATTTTGGTGGGATGCATTGGAAGGTGCTGAGAAATATAATTTACAAATAGTAAAGCCCAGTTTCGATTCCATTTCGCAATTGCTGGTAGATACAAATATTATCGGCGACAAGTTTGTTTATGTTTTTACTCCCGGAAAATATCAATGGAGAATAAAAGCAATTAATGGAGGAGGGAGTACGGCTTATACAACACGGTCATTAAAAATTGATACAACCAGTAATTTACAGTTTGTTCAAGTGAATCCGATTGCTCCCATTGCTAATTTT
Organism: Flavobacteriales bacterium; assembly: GCA_040376995.1. Classification (GTDB taxonomy): domain Bacteria; phylum Bacteroidota; class Bacteroidia; order B-17B0; family Aurantibacillaceae; genus UBA4416. Next base: position 13,843 of record JBEIPP010000050.1, on the reverse strand, counting down.
AAAACAAATTCCAAAACAGTTGTGTTTTCATGGAATGCTTTATTTGCAGCTAATTCGTATAATTTAATAATTTCGGATTTAAACGGACAGATTGCAAGTTTTAATACTTCAAATACCAGTTACCAATATACATTTACAAATACAGGTGTTTTTTCTTGGAAAATACAAGCGCAAAATTCATTTAGTTATTCGCAATTCAGCACTCTACGATATTTGAAGGTAGATCAAACGGCACCATCTATTCCTGCATTAAACTTACCTGCTAACAATTCATTAATTGTTCAGGATTCAATGTATTTAAAATGGACCAGAGGTTCAAATGATGTGATGTATGATAGTTTATTTATCAGTACAGATTCCTTTTCATCTCAAATTCGAAATATTTCCGTGTCTGCAAAATTAATACAGATTAATAGTATATCTCCGAGCTTATCAACTAATAATTTTTATTTCTGGAGATTAAAGTCCATTGATTCTTCTGGAAACATATCTAACTATAGCAATATCCGTAAGTTTAAATTAATTCCCTAGTAGTGAGTAAAAAAGCAAAACTATATCTTTTAATAATGATTAACCTAATAGCTTGGGGCTACGTTGGTTATAGGATATATGCTGCTTTACAAGGAGATGATGATTTAGATATGAATTTTCAAAAAACAGAGATAAAAAAAATAGAAGAAGCCAAAAAAGAAGATAGTTTAATTTTATCTTTAAATTATTCAGATCCTTTTTTAAAAGGCGGTAATTTTTCAAAAGAACGTAAATCAGGTTCAAATCAATCAAATAGTCAAACATTAAATCCACAGCCTAAAACACCTGCAATACAAAAGCCAAAAGCACCTGAACCAGCGCCTATAACTTTAGATGTAAGGTATATAGGTTTGGTAAAAAACAATGATAAAGGAACCACAACAGCCATGATAACAATTAATGGCAAATCTTATTTTGTTAAGCAAAATGATATTATTGAAGGCTTTCTTATACAGGAAATATCACCTAATACCTTAAAGTTAAAAAAGGGGAAAGAACAATTTGTTGTTGCTAAATAATTTTTTTGTTTTTTTTTACATTATTTTTTATTAACAATATATGATTTTTGATTCAAATGTATCATCTGATTTTACAGAAATATAATACGTAGTTAATTATTCAATTTACGTTTATAGATATGTAAGATTATTTTGTAAAAAGTAAAAAAATACATGTAAAATATTCATAATCAATTTTTTGTTGTAAGATTTTTGAATATAAATGTGCTAAAAATCACTTTTATATTAGTGTGTTTTTTTTTTAAACATTTACAGTATTTTTTTTATATGAATTGTGTAAATAAAATTAAAGTTACGGAAATACTTATTAACATTTTGTTATATTTAGTGGGGAGTTGATAGTATTACATTGTTATTTTTAGTTATTTCGTCGAAAAATATTAACATCATAAAATAACCATGTTGCCGCCAACACAATCACATCCCAATAGTTATCGGTAGTAGATAAACTGGCTAAACCACCCGCTATAACAACTAAAAATAACATAACAAAACACATATGAAAAAAATTGTTAATTCATTAACCACTATACTATTTTTATTTTTATTTAACTCATTAAATGCAAAATCAATCATAAAAATCAAGCCATTTGATGCCAATAATGATACACTCACTGTTACTTTCAAGGTGAATGGAAATCCTGTATGTGAATCTAATATTGAATCGGTTTTAAATACTCAAAATGGTATTATTAGTGCAAATTGGAATTCTCAAAGTAAATTAATGACTGTAGTTTTCAAGTCTAATATTATTAAGAATATTGATTTATATACTATTTTGGCTTTAGCAGGATATGATTCTTCTGAATTACGAGCTAAACAATCCGCCTACGATTCGTTATCTAATGAGTGTAAATATTCTAGAGATCCTGAAACAGAGTAGTCTTTAAATATTTCTCTAATATATATTTAATAAAATTTATTTATGATTTTTAATCGAGCAACTATTATTAAATTGACTTTATTTGTTATTTTACTATCAAATTTGGTTTTAAAATCACAAACGATAGTTACCATTGGAAGTAACACAACAACTGTTAATACGGAAAGATATCCTTTTAATGGATATTATAATTACAATTGGGCTAGTCAAATTTATTTAAATTCAGAAGTTGGTGGTTCGGGGACATTAACAGCAGTGTCATTTTCGGTAACCAATAGTCCTTCTAACTACACAATGACTGCTCAGAAAATTTATGTTCGTCAAACAACGGCGAGTAGTTATACATCTTCTACCTATCCTACAATAACAGGTTTTACCTTAGTTTTTGATGGAACAATAATTTATAATGGAAATGGATGGAAAACCATCACATTTACAACACCATTTGTTTATAATGCCAATTCAAATTTAGAGTTCTTATTTGAGAATCGTGATGGGAGTTTTGCATCAGGATTTCCTTATTTTGCTTATACAACCACTACTGGAGCAAATAGATTGAAACGAGATTATAGAGATGCTTCTTTTCCAACAACGTGTGCAGCTTGTAGCGCATTAAATAACATTATAAACATTAGGATTACAAAAAATTGCTCGTCCAATCCAAGTATTAGTATTTCGGCGAACTCAACTTCTGTTTGTGTAGGAAATTCGGTTACCATCGTTGCAAGCGGCGCAGATACTTATATGTGGAATCCAACAACTGGATTAAATACTTCAAGCTCTGCCTCAGTTCAAGCAAGTCCAATTGGTAATACAACCTATACTGTAACAGGAACCTTAGGAGGTTGCATTGGTTCAAATACAACTACTGTAAACGTTATACCTGTTAATGCTGGGGTTGCAATTGCAACTGGAGCCACCAATACATGTCAAAATCAAAACGTTAATCTATCCATACAAAATCAAATTGCAAATCCGTTACATACATTTGTAATTTGGCAATCTTCTTTAGATAATATCGCCTATACAGATATCAGTGGTGCAACTTCTCAATTATATTCAACAGCGGTAAATACATCTACTTATTTTAGAGCGAAGTTTAGTAATGGCACTTGTATTGGTTATTCTACACCAGTTTATTATGCTACAAGCAATAATTATTATGTGAATGATAATAGTATAACAGGCGATATATACACAATGGCTATTGGTTCCTCATCCAACAATGGAAAAAGTAAATTAAGCCCAAAAGCAAGTGTTAATGATATCATTACAAGCTATAATTTAGGCCCATGTGATACCATTTTTGTTGACAGTGGTTCTTATATTGAGGAAATTAATTTTGCTGGATTAGATAATGGTAGCTCTCAAGGTTATATTACACTAATTGGTGCAGGCATTGATAAATCAGTTTATACAGCACCACTTAGCAAGAATAATATTTTATTAAATGCTAGCCGATATATTAATATTAATAATTTCACTTTTAATAGTACGCAAAGCCTCTATTACAATATTAATGTACAGAGCTCTGAACGAAATTTAATTTCCTCTAATAAATTTAATCACAGCACATCAAGTAATATTTACTTTTTTGGTAGTGTAAATAAAAGTAATTTAAATAGAGTAATTTCTAATACAATATCCAATGGTTCAAACTTTGGAAGTGGTGTTTATATTGAAGGTAATGCCGATTCAATCATGGTTTCAAATAATGATATTACCATGACTCATGCAAGTTCGATATCTGGGATTTATGTTACAAGTTATTATACCTCAAGTGCAAATTATTATCCAGCACATGGTTCGGTTTCTCAAAATACAATTACTGCCCCAAACTATGGAATTAAACTATATGGTTCAAGTTATCCAATTAGTACCTATACAATTAATAACAATATCATAAATATTCAAACCAAAGCTCCAACGGAGGGGGCTTGTATTTGGTTAGGAACAGTTGGAACATCTAATAATGATAAAACAATCATTTATAATAACAGGTTAAATGGTGGAACCAATGGTATTTATTTAAGTACAAATGCCGATTATATTAAAGTATATAATAATTACATTAGCGGTAGTGATAACGGATTGAATGTATCTGCTAGTAATAGTGAAATAGGTGAAGTATATTTTAACTCATTTTATAATAGTCTTAATAATTTATATTTTTCATTTTCCTCAGCAGCATATTGGAAGGTAAAAAATAATATATTGTATAACACCAACGCATCTGCATCTAATGCTTGTGTGAGTATTGGTAATTCAGGTGTTACATTTTCTGCATATAACTATAATGCATATTATGCGCCTAATGGAGCATCTATCGGAAGGATAAGTACTACAAATTATACAACGCTAGCAGCATGGAGAGGAGTTGACCATTCCGATGAAACGCCAAAAGGCGACGAAAATTCAATCGTTGGAAATCCACTTTACATTAATGTCAGTCAAAATAATTTAGATGTAGTATCTTCTTCGCCGGTAGCTGCGTCAGGTACTGTTATAAGTGGTATTACAAATGATATTTACAATACAACGCGTTCAAATCCTACTTTTATAGGAGCACAGGAGATTCCTTTTTCAGTTGCTATTTGTAATACACAAACAATTACCTGTACCATTCCATCTGCAACATTAACAGGAACAACAGCCAGTAGCGGTGTTAGTTTTTCATGGATTGGACCTTCATCAGGAACTCCGGCAGGGTCTTCACCATCTTCATCTTTAACAATTGTATCCGCTGCCGGCATTTATACATTAACAGTTACTAAGTCAGGTAATACTCCTATCACCCTTACTGTTCAGGTAGTATTTAATCAAACATTACCAAATGTAAGCGCAGGTACATATAAGATAATTTCACCGACTTCACCATCTGCAACCTTAACAGGTAGTTCATCAACTTCCGGAGTAACTTATTCCTGGACGCCTGGTGGAAGCGCACCAACGAATTCAATAACCGTGGTTTCAGCAGTTGGTATTTATACATTGTCTGTTACAAACCCTGTTAATGGATGTGTTGCCAGTAGTACTGTACTTGTTGCCAATAAATTATCAGCTACCGCTACTATTACAGATTACGAAAATGATTCGTTGAAAGGTAAAGTATCCTTAAATATATGTGGTGGAATCCCACCATTTAATATTGCTTGGAATGGCGTTAAATATCCATTGCCTGCCAATGCCTATAAACTATTAAAAGATTCTCTCCCTTCTATTACTGTTGATTCAGTTAAATTTGTTAATTATATAGATAGTTTAAGGCAAAGAACCGTTTTTAATGATTTGTTGCCAAGCACAAATTTTGCTGTAATTTATGACCAAACAAATGATTCTGTTGTTTTGAGATTATCTGTTGCGCAAAAAATCACATCTTGGGCAGCTACAGTTGGAGTGGTAACATCAACAGCTGCAGTTAATAGTATACAAGCAGGTGGTGTTAATTATTTTTATGGACCTGGAGTAACTATAACTCAAAATGGCGTTTTTTCGGCAGGCAATACATATGCTGCTTTGCCAAACCTAATTGATTTAAATAAAACTAATGAAATTAGTTTTTCTATACCAGATAATCTAACCACCGCATACATTGGGATGTTTGATCAAAATTCGCCATTGAGTGGAAGTTATTTTGATTTAAATCAAAAAACAATGTTTAAGTTTAATGGAAATGGAACATTTGATGTTATTTTTAATTCACAAAGCATATTAAATAGTACTTATGCATCTGGTGATCAATTTGCATTAAGAACAAATAGTATATTAGGTAAGATTAGTTATTTCAAAAATGAAGTATTACTTGCAGAAGCAAATATTGCTGATTTAAATCTTGGTAGTACGTTATTACTAAGCAAAGTTATTTTAGGTAACTCTGGAGCATCTGTAGCAGGATTAAAAATTAAATTACGGGATAAGATTATAACAATTGAAGTAGGACCTTTTAATAAATGTATATTATTATTGGATTTTGATACAGTTAATATTGTTGCTAGTCCCAATCCAGTTTGTTTTGGTTCAAATGTTACACTTACAGGAAGTTTAACTCAAATTCAACTTTTAGGTGGAAATTCAAATCCTATTACATTACCTAATTCAGCGTATAAGTGGCTGCCTGGTAATGTAAATTCACCTTCAACAACAATTACCAATATTCAAAGTTCACAGTTATACACTTTAGAAATTGTTTATTCAGGATGTTTATTAAAAAACACTAAAAATGTTATTGTAAATAAATTGATAGCTGATGCTGGGCCTGATAAAGTTTATTCTAATTCGCCAGTAGTTATAGGTGGCAACCCATCTGCTAGTTTTGGGCAAACACCTTATAGTTATCGTTGGTTGCCAAATACCGGCTTTGTTTTATCTAATGGTATATTCTTGCCAAACCCTTCTGTTGTTCCAATTGCATCAAACACTTACACATTAACTGTAACTGACAATAATTTATGTACTGCAACAGATGTTATGTCTGTAAGTTTAGTTACTTCATTTAGTAATAATTATGCAACTCTTACGAAGCAAATTGATGGCGGGTATTATCAAGTGACAAATAATAAAGTATATTTTAAATTTGAAGAAGAGTATAAGGGTATAGCTCTAAATTATAATATTTACAATTATTCTAATACAACTTTAAATACACCAATAAATTTAGTAACAACCTGTTCCGATTTAAATGTAATTAATACCACTCTTGGAGATAATAGATACATTATAAACATAGCAAATTGTGGAAATCTTCCAACAAATAATTACTATTTATTGGAAGTGATAAACTCTAAAAACGAAAAATTTTATTTGAAATTTAAATTATAGTATGAAAAAAATTATAGTATTGATAGTTCTGTGTTCTAGTTTTTTTTCTTGCAAAAAAGAAAAAATAGCGTATATGGATATTAAAGTAGTATTTAACAATTTTAAATATAAGCAAGAATTAGAAAAAGAATTGACCGAAATTAAAAATCAACGAAAATTCAAATTAGATAGTTTAGAAGCTCAGCTAAAATTATTGTCTAATAAAATTAAATTCGATTCTAAAAACACGAATCTAATGGCTCAATTTCAAACGGAAAAAGAATTATATCTAAAACAAAAGTATATTTTTGAAGAAGAAGAGCAGAGTATGGTTACGGCTTATGATAACAAAATCATTTCACAATTAAATAGTTATGTAAAAGAATTTGGTAAAAAAAATAATTATTCCATCATACTAGGTGCTACTGATGGTGGAAATGTAATGTATGCAGATACATCGTTAAATATTTCGAAAGAGATTATTGAATTTATTAATAATAAATATAACGGTAATTAATCAGCAGTGAAATTTTTAATACATATATTATTCCCCACTGCACTATCTGTCGTTTTTTTGTCATGTAAAAATGACAAATACGAAACGTCGTTGGAATCTAAAAAAATGGATATTAAAAAAGTTGAAGAGGAAATAGTAAACAATAAATTTAAGTATACTGATTTAGTGACTGAATGGAAAGCTAATTCAAGTAATGAATTTTATTTGATGAAAAAAATTGATGATTTTAAATTTACTGCAATTTATAAGCCATATTCTATTTTAGTAATGGAAGAACTTCAAGATGTAAATATTGAAGATACTATTAGCATTGAGTTTCAGAAAAAAACGGCAAACTATAATAACATGCATTTTTTAAATTTTAGTATTGAAAATGAAACTTTTAAAAACGAGCTCATAAAATTGGATGTGGAAAATAATCAAGCCTATTATGATAGAATAACCTATTATTCATTTGCTGCTAAAAATGAAGCTTATATAGTTGAAGACAAGGATACCTTAAAATGTGATTTTATTAATTTTGAAAGAACATTTGAAGCAAAACCAAGTATTATGTTAAGCTTAGGATTTACTAGAAAATCAACAACGAGTAATTATAAAAACTTAAAATTTGTTTTTGAAGATAAAATATTTAGTAAAGGAAAATTGATTTTTAATTTTGATACACAACCTATTTTATTATTAAATTATTTAAAACCATTGAGCTAATTTCTTTATGAGAAAATTGATTAATAAATACCGCCGCCACATTGCATTTTTTTTCCTGATTAATTTTATTACTCAGGTATTTATGCCAACCGTTAGTTTAGCTTTAACTAGCGGGCCATCGCAACCAGAAGTGGAAAGTTTTAAACCCATTGATGTCGCTGACATGGTAAATAATTTCACAGGAGATTTCTCTTATAATATACCTTTATTAGATGTAGATGGTTATCCGGTTAATATTAGTTATGGTGGTGGCTCTGGTATGGATCAAGAAGCAACGTGTGTAGGTTTAGGATGGAATATCAATACTGGGTCGATATCTAGGGGGTTACGAGGTATACCGGATGATTTTAATGGAGAAGAAGATAAAGTAACAAAGGAATTTAATATTAAAGATAATGAAACGTATGGTGTTACTTTGGGGATTGGAGGTGAGTTAGTTGGAACAGATGCCATTAACGTAAATTATTCATTAGGAATAACCTACAACAATTATGCTGGATATAATGCGACTCAAAAAGTTGGATTTTCAATAAGTTTAGGAGATAATGCTACAGTTGGACTCGGTGTTGGTTCAAGTGGAGACGGCTTAACACTATCTCCTAATATTTCCTTATCTGCTAGATCAGGTGAAAAGGAAAAATCTGGAGTTAGTGGATCTGTATCGTTGGGTACGTCTTTTAATTCACGAACAGGTATGAAAGCGATTTCTCTTTCTGTAAGTGTTTCAGAAGCAAGACCAGCGGGAGCGAAACGTTCATCTTCAAACTCTGTTAGTAATAGCTCAGAAATTGGATTTGGTTCACCAACTTGGGTTCCCCAAATCACGATGCCAATGAAAACAAGAAATTTATTTGGTTCTTTTAAACTAGGTGGTACACTGTTTGGAGTAGATGTAAGTGGTGATATTTCAGCAAATTATTCTAAACAATCATTAGCAACTAAAATAGTTACTAGTCCAGCTTATGGTTATTTAAATTTGCAAAACGGTCAAGGGAGCGATAATGCGATGTTAGATTTTAACCGCGAAAAAGATGCTAGTTTTTCTGCTGCTACAACTAATTTACCGATTCCTAATTTAACCTATGATAATTATTCAGTTATGGGGCAAGGAGTAGGAGGTTCATATCGACCATATCGTAGTGATTTTGGATATGTATTTGATGTAAGAGCAACAACTACATCTGTAAGTGATGCCTTGAGTTTGGATGTTGGATCAGGTAATACAGTGGATGCTGGTATTGATTTTATTAATACCTCCGTTAATGGTAGCTCTGGTAAATGGACAAGTGGAAATAAAGCCGTTAATGTAGCACAATTTAGAGGGTCAAATGGTAAAAAAGACTATGAGCCTGCTTATTTTAAAGAGCAAGGAGAAATGAACGTAGATGATGACGCCATGTACGCCGCAATGGGAAAAGAAAAAGCCATGCGTTTTAAAACTTCTGATCAAGGTACGATGGTTGGATTGGAATCATCTATCATTGATGAATCAAGTAATCCTATAAATGTATCAAAAGCTAGCACGGTTAGACAAAAACGTGTAAAACGAAACCAGTTTTTTTCTTATTTATCGGTTGGAGAAGCTAAAAAATTTGGTCTTCAGAAAGACTTATATACAACCGCCCCAAAATTAAATCATATTGGCGAAATTACAACCACCAAAACGGATGGTACAAGATATGTGTATGGTTTGCCTATTTATAATAAAAATCAAAAAGAAGCTACATTTAATGTAGGTGAAATTACAGCTTCTAATTTAGACCAAACTACTAATTTAATTAAATATAATGCTGGGTCTGATAACACTACGTCAAACACAAAAGGAACCGATCATTTTTTTACCTCAACTAGCACTACTGCCTATGCTTATGGGTATATGCTTACAGCAGTGCTTTCGGCTGATTATATTGATAGAACTAATGATGGCCCATCATCTGACGATTATGGTACTTACACATTGTTTAATTATAAGGCTACTGAAAAAGTATCGAATTACAAGTGGAGAACTCCTTTTCCTAAACCAGGTAGTTTGTCTGTAGTTGGTAATTTTGATGAAGGTGCTTTAACCGATGATCAAGATGGTAAGGCGAGTTATGTGTATGGTGAAAAAGATATTCAATATTTAACAAGTATTGAAACAAAAAACAATATTGCGATTTTTTCTTACTCTGATAGGCATGATGGAATGGGTGTTCAAGGTGAAGATGGGGGGATTAATAGTGGCAATCCACAAAAAAAATTAGATAACATCACTATGTATTCTAAGCCTGATTATAATTTAATGGTTGCACCAGGTTCTACTCATCAAGCATTTATAATTAAAAAAGTTCATTTTAAATATGATTATTCTTTATGTCCTGGAGTATATAATAATGATGGAGGGGTAGATGCTAACGCATTTGCTAATCAAGGTGGTAAACTAACATTAAAACAGGTTTATTTTACCTATGGTAATTCGTTTAAAGGTAAATTAAGTACTTATCGTTTTAATTACAACACAACTGTTAAACCTGGTACAATTAATACTAAAGGAGATGTATCTTACAGTCCTGGTTCGGTTGACCGCTGGGGAACTTATAAACCAAATGACCCAAATTTACCTAACTCAAAATATTCATATACTGATCAAGTAAAAGCAGATGTTGATACTTATGCTGCATTATGGAATTTAAAAAGTATACAATTGCCTTCAGGAGGGATGATTAATATTGAATGTGAATCAGATGATTATGCTTATATACAAGATAAGCGTGCTGGACAAATGTTTAAAATTGTTGGAGCAACAGGCAGAACTGGAATCCTACCCAATACGGGTTCATACGATTTTTCTTTTGCTAACAGTAATAACATATTATTTGAACAAAATAATATGCCTGGTTCAGCTCGCAACGTTTTGTTTTTTAAAAAAGACCCAAATATTGATATATCTGAATATTTTCAGGACGTTGATAAATTATATTTTAGATTTTTAATGAAAGTCAATCAGCAAGTTCCAGCTGGTAATGATAATTTAGATTTTAATCAAGGATTAAACGGCTATGAATTTGTAAATGGTTATGCAGATATTCATTCATACGGTGTAAGTAGCGATAATCCAGATTACGGGTATATTCAACTGAAATTAGTTCAAGGTGAGAAAACAGGGATATTAGTGGCTAGTGAAGAAAATCCAATATCAAAAGCTGCATGGCAATATGCTCGTTTAAAAACACCCAGAATTGCTTATAATCCAGGTGATCCTTCAGGTGATGAAGAGGGGATTATTCGAGCTTTAGCAAATTCAAGTTTTTTACAAAATACCATTCAGTTTTTTCAGGGTCCTAATGGAGCTTTAAAATCAAAACCTTTGGGTAAAGAATTTGTTATAGGTAAATCTTGGGTTCGGTTATCAAACCCAAATAAGAAAAAATTAGGAGGAGGCTATCGCGTAAAATCAGTCCGTATATCAGATAAATGGAATACTATGTTATCATCTAATGCTATTTTCGAACCTGCAACAGATGGGCAAACATCAGTGTATGGACAAAATTATTTTTATGATTCCAATGGAAATGGAACAGGAACTAGCGAAGGTGTTGCCGCTTATGAACCATCTATGGGTGCTGATGAAAACCCTTTTAGACAACCAATATTTATGGAGGAACATAAAGAGCAAGCGCTTTTAGCACCTGATAATGGACTATTTATTGAAGCACCTTTAGGCGAATCATTTTTTCCTGCACCAACTGTTGGTTATAGTAAAGTAACTGTTAAAAGTATTCATGCAGGTACTGGCAAAACAGTTAACGAATATTATACGGCTAAAGATTTTCCGACGATCGTTCATAGTATAGGTATAGATGGTATGCGAAAAAAACCTGACCCTATCTTTAAGCTATTTTCATTTTCTGGATACGATAGGTTTACTGGTTCGCAAGGCTACTCTATTGAAATTAATGATATGCATGGTAAACAAAAAGCCATGAGTAGTTTTGAAGAAGGCGCCGTTGCTCCTACTAAATCATCTGTTTATCATTATAAAAGAAATGGAACTAAACTAGTAAATGAAGTAAAAGCCATAAAAAAAGATGGAAAAATTACTTACAGCCAACCTGTAGGGATTGATTACGATATGTATGCTGATTTTAGAGAAAATAAAACCACTACAGAAGCCATTGGGACAAAAGGAGATTTATATTTCTTTTTTATAGGAATAATACCTATCCCACTTCCTCCAATTTTACCTAGTTATCATAAAGAAGAAACGGAATTACGAACCGCAGTTATTAATAAGGTAATATATCGTTATGGTATTATTGATAGAGTTGATAATTATGAGAATTCAAAAGTTTCTTCTACCGAAAATTTATTGTGGGATGGAGAAACAGGAGATGTATTATTAACATCTACCACCACCGAGTTTAAAGATCCTATTTATGCAATGAAATACCCAGCGCATTGGGCTTATCAAGCTGCCGCGGGAGCCTATAATAATACTGGATTGATTGTACCTAAGAGCATTGTTAATAGTAGCAATGGAGGTGAAATTACTGATGCTTCCTATAAGCCATTATTAGTGTCAGGTGATGAATTATTTTATACAAATAGCAGCCCTTTACCTAATTCTTCTCATAAAGTGTGGGTTTACAAATCCCCTAATAATAAGTTGTATTTTATGGATGCGATTGGCGATATTGTTACAGGCTTTAATTCAGGCGATTCAGATTTAAAATTAGTTCGCTCTGGATCACGTAATCTTCAAACATTGAATGTAGGAGCTACTACTACATTTACAAACCCGATTGGAGCTAACCCTGCATATTTCCCAGTATTGAATCAAAATTATGGAGTGTTAAATGCTACAGCCATTCAAATGGGAGATTCTTGGCAAACCTTTTGTCAATGCGACGACAATATGGGAAGAGGCGATGGACTTTCATATAATCCTTATTTATTGGGCACTAAAGGGAATTTACGAAAAACAAAAGAGTATACTTACCTAGCATTACGTAAACAAGAAAAAGTAAATGCAAATTCAAATATTAGAGTTGATGGAACATTTGCGAAATTTAGCCCGTTTTGGTATGCTAATTCAGGGAACGATTGGACGTCAAATCAAACGGGTTGGACATTTACAAATGAGGCAACTATAATTTCTCCATATGGTAACGAGCATGAAAATAAAGATGCTTTGAATAGGTATTCATCTGCGCAATTTGGTTATTATCAAACTAAACCAGTGGCAATTACAAGTAATTCAAAATATAAGCAAATGGCTAACGAAAACTTTGAGAATCTAAGTTCTTGTGTTGACGATCACTTTGGATTTAAACCATTTATATCATCCACTTTATTAACAACTGGCGTTTCTCATACAGGTAAAAAAAGTGTGAAAGTGTTGCCTGGCGAATCAATAAATATTTATACACAATTACTATATTGTGGAATAGTAGAAACAGTCGGTTATGAATAAAAATAATTATTAAACTTTATACAATAAAAAAAATTATGAAAAAAATAATTTTAATTCTGTTTTTGTTTGCTTGTATATCATATACCAAAGCTCAAAATAATGCATTAAGTTTTTATAAATCCGATACGGTAGGTGTGAACTTCAGGTTTACACTTAATATTGATAATGCTGATTTGGCGGATGTAAACAAAGTAGCATTTTATAAATATGTTTCTGGAACATCAGAACCTGTATTTATAAAAGAAATTTCAGTAAATAAAGTTGGTAATTATTATTTATTGAAGGATGGTACTCAAACTAATATGATTCAACATAGCTTTACTACCAATTTTTTGTTACCTAAAAATGAATATGCAGGTGTAACCAAATTCAGTTTTAAATTATTTAAAAGTAGTTCTGCAAATCAGGAATTTGATGTCTTTAAACCAAATTAATTA
>JBEIPP010000053.1:0-18139 GCA_040376995.1 Flavobacteriales bacterium | reverse complement strand
TAGGAATCGTAATGAGAGTTGAAAGCTTAATAAAACAGACACTTTTTTGACTGAAGCATAGTAACCACTATGATGAAGGAGAAAAAGTGGCAAAGCGTTCTGTTTTGAAGAGGTTTCAGCTCGTAATAGATTTTCTAATGTGTAATCTTGGTTAAAGTAATATCAAAATTGTATCTTTATTGCCCATGAAAATTCTTTTAACCACACTAAATGCCAAATACATTCATACGAATTTAGCTATTCGTTTATTGTATGAGTTAAATCAAGATCAATATAAAGGTCTTGAGTGGAAAGAATTTAATATTAAAGAAGATAAAGACGAAGTAGCTAAACATTGTGCCAATTTTGATGTGGTTGCTTTCAGTTGTTATATCTGGAATATTACTCAAACATTAGCTGTTTGTGAGAAAATTAAGGCAATCAATCCTAATACTAAAATCTTATTAGGTGGCCCCGAAGTAAGTTACGAATATGAAGGTATTATCGCGTTGAATCATGTTGATTACATTATTGTTGGGGAGGGTGAAATTGCTTTTCAAGAATTCTTAGATTTTTATCCAAATCCTGAACTAGTATCGAGTTTAGTTTGGAAAAATGGACCAGAAGTAAAGACCAATAAAATGGCTCCGATGTTTGATTTAAAGAAATTTGAAAATAGCATGCCTTATCGTTTTGATAAACCTGAAGATTTAATCAATAAGGTATTATATATCGAAACCTCTCGAGGTTGCCCTTATAAATGTGAATTTTGTTTAGCAAGTTTAGATAATAAAGTTCGCTACCTGCCAAATCAAACTATTAAAAATACCTTGTTGTATATGATGCAACATGGAAAAGTGATAAAATTTTTAGATAGAACTTTTAATATTAAAAAAGATTTTACGCTTGATATTTTTCAATTTATTTTAGATAATTATCGTCCTGAAAATGTATTTCAATTTGAAATCACGGCTGATATTTTACATCCAGATATTATTCAGTTTATTCATGATAAGGTTCCTGATAATTTATTCAGATTTGAAATAGGAATTCAAACAGTTAATCAAAAGGCTAATTTAGAGGTTAAGCGCAAGCAAAGCTTTGAGAAAACAACAAGTATTATTAAGCAATTAGATTATAAAGTAGAAATGCATTTAGATTTAATTGTTGGTATGGCATTAGATTATTGGGAAGATATTAAATACAGCATTGAAGAAGTGTTTAAGTTATTTGCTCCCGAGATGCAGTTAGGTTTTTTAAAGTTTTTAAAAGGCACACCTGTTCGTCAAAAATACCAAGAACATGGATTTGTATTTGACCCTAATCCACCTTATCAAATTATTGAAAGCAATTATCTGTCTAAAGAGCAGTTGCATCAAATAGTTGAGTTGGAGCATGCTTTGGAGATCTATTGGAATGGTAAAAAAGCTGTTCATACACTAAAATATATTACTAAGCAATACAGTATTTTCGATTTCTTATTAGGATTAGGCCATTATTTTGGAACGCAAAAAGATTTTCATAAATACTCATTAACAGATGTGTTTGAGATTATTACTGATTATTCAAAAAATACTTACCCTAATGATACTGTTTTACAACAGTTGATCGCTGTTGATTATTATCTGCATTTTAAAGTGAAACCAAAGAGTTTGTTTTTAGAAGAGATAGAATTTACTACTAAAAATAAATTAATTGATGAGTTAAAATTAAATCACCACAAATACCGCTATGTGGTATTGCCTTTAGCCTTTGATTTTAAAACATTTTCTGTAGAACAAACCATTGTAAATGAGCCCAAGAATATCATTATTCAATATAATGGTACTGAAAAAGCTACCGTGGTTTAAGTAGTGGTTTTGTGATTGATTAATTCAAAAAATGGTTTCTTGTATGTTTCTGAAATTGGTATTAAAATATCTCTAATTTTAATTCGATCTCTTTCTATGGATTCGATTTTATTTAAAGAAACCATAAACGATTTATGAACTCTACTAATAATAGATGAAGGGATTTCTTGTTCTAATTCCTTAAATGTTTGAAGCGTCATTATTTTTTTATGAATAGTATGTATTCTCCTGTAATCACGCATTCCCTCAATATAAAGTATATCGTTTAAAGAAATTTTTTCTAAACGGTATTCGGTTTTTATGAAAATATAATCTTTTTGAATTTCTATGACACCTTTTGATAGATTTTCTTGAGCCCTGCTAACGGCTTGTAAAAATCTATCAAAGGTATATGGTTTCATTAAATAATCGGTGACATTTAATTCAAACCCTTTCAGCGCATGTTCTTGGTAGGCGGTTATAATTATAACTTGAGATGTGATGTTACCAGTTTCTAAAAGTTGTATACCGGAAATTTCCCCTAAATTAATATCTAAAAAAATCAAGTCAACTTTGTTTGTTTTTAAATATATAAGTGCATCAACGCCGTTTTCAAAACATGCCAATAAATTCAGAAAAGGAAGTTTTTGCACGTAGCTTTTTGTTCGCTCCATGGCTAAAGGTTCATCTTCGATGATAATACAGTTAATGGACATTGTTAAGCGTTAATTTTACTTTGTAAATATTATTTTCTTCAGATATTTCTAGTGTATGATTGTTTGGATACAATAATTGTAATCGTTTTTCAATTAAACCGTTACCTAAACCATTTTGCTCTGATTTACTTTTTGAACTCACATTGTATTTGTTATCACATTCAAATATAATCATCTCTTTATGAATAGAGATTTTCACTGTAATCGCGTTTTCAAGACTTTTGTTTTCAGTGTGTTTAAATGCATTTTCAATAAATGGAATAAACAACATTGGTTCAATTAAAAGATTATTTGCATTTCCTTCTAAAATATAGTTAACATAAGTATTGTTTGAAGAACGTATTTTTTGAAGTTCAATATATTTTTCAATATACGTTAATTCTTTTGAGAGCTCAATTTTATTGGCCTTTGTTTCATATAACATAAAACGCATAATATCTGATAATTTATTGAGATATTCGGATGCTTTGATGGCATCTTTTTGAATTAAAACATCTATGTTGTTTAAAGTATTGAATAAAAAATGAGGGTTGATTTGATTTTTAATTAGAGCCAATTCCATATCATAATTTTTTTTGTTTAATTCTTCTTTTAAAGTGATGTCGTTATATGAAGAGATAAAACCTCTCATCACTAAGCCGATTATTCCATTTAAAAGAGATGATATTGAAATGATTATTGTTAGGCTTATGATAAATGAGGGTAAATCTAAAATTGTTTCTCCATTTCCAGATCGAAGAATTATAAGGATATATAAAATTATAGTTCCAACCATTCCAGAAACTATAGAAGTAAGAATGCCAAAAGTAATAAGTTTAAACACCTTTTTTTTAATAAAATATTTTGTAAACAAAAATGTGTAAAAAGAATAAAAAGTTAATATTCCAGGAATGCATACAAATAAAAAGAATCCAAAAATTAGTTTTCCGATTTGAAAAGAATGTTCTTTATTAATTTGAGGGAGAGAAAAAGCCCAAACGATAAAGGAAATTAATAATACAAAAACTAGCCAGTAACCTAAATGCAATAATGCAACAACAGATTTTTTCATAACGATTAAATTTAAAGATTAATATTGAATCAAAGGTATAGTATCCAACATTGCTTTAAAATTCTATTATGCGTATAGGTTATGTTTGTCTGCAAAACGGGACTTATGTTCTGCAAGTTAAATAAGTTAAATATTGATTTATATTCAAATTGCTACAATTTGTAGCAATCAATTGCTACCTAATGGCCGTAACTTTATCCTAAGTTTTAGAGCTATGGAAAATATGATTGTCAATTATTTCAAGGGAAGAGGAGCGCAATTTAATCCTCCTAGTAAATTTGAGCAAAAACACTATGTTCAAGAGCATGTAGATGGTTTAGATGAAGAATTTTTGCAAAAAGAGAAAACGGAAATTATTTATACGTATCCTAAAACAATCATTAATAAGGTTGAAAGCACAGATATTGGTTTAGCTTATTCTTTAAATCCTTACCAAGGTTGTGAGCACGGTTGTATTTATTGTTATGCTCGTAACTCTCATGAATTTTGGGGTTATAGTGCAGGATTAGATTTTGAAAGAAAAATCATCGTTAAAAAAAATACGGTTGAATTATTAGAAAAAGCTTTTAGTCAAAAAAACTGGAAAGCCAAGCCTATTATGCTTTCTGGTAATACAGATTGTTACCAGCCAATAGAGCGAGAAATGGAATTGACACGTCATATTTTGAAAACGTGCTTAAAATATAAACACCCTGTAGCTATCATTACAAAAAACTCACTCATTACAAGAGATATAGATATATTAACTGAATTAGCAGAGCATAATTTAGTGCATGTTATGATTTCGATTACTGGAACAGATGAAAAAGTTCGTCAGTTATTAGAACCAAGAACTGCTACTTACAAAAACCGAATGATGGTTTTAGAAACTTTATCAAAGCATGGCATTCCTTGTGGCGTGATGGTAGCACCTATTATTCCTGGTATTAATAACCACGAAATATCTAATGTAATTGAACAAGCAGCAGCTTCTGGGGCAACAACAGCGGGCATTACTATTGTTAGATTAAATGGATCTGTAGAACACATCTTTAAAGATTGGCTAGAGAAAAATTTCCCTGACAGAGTGGATAAAGTTTGGAATCAAATTATGGATTGCCATGGAGGAAAGGTGAGTGATACCAGAAAAAGTGTTCGCATAAAAGGAGAAGGTAAAATTGCCGAATCTATTATGCAATTATTTAAGTTATCGAAGGAACGGTTTATGCCTGTTGAATCAAAATTTGTATTTAATACGGTTAGTTTTAATTATAAAGCGGGCGATAATCAATTGAGTTTGTTTTAAAAATATTTCTATCTTTATTTCAATTAAAACTTTTGTTTGTAAGGATTGAGTAAAGTATGAGTAAATTATTAACCCCCAAAGAAGTAATATCCAATTTTAACGATTTTCTTAAACCTTCTGAAAGAGAAGATTACGAAAAATGCGAATTCGTTAATTGTACATTGACTGATATTTCTAATTTAAATTTTATTAACTGTACGTTTAAAAATTGCAATCTAAGTAATTGTAAAGTTAATAATACAAAGCTACAAGGTGTTGAATTTGTAGATTGTAAATTATTGGGATTAAATTTTTTTCAAGCCAAAGATTTTGCTCTTGAAGTATATTTTGATAAATGTCTTTTGGATTATGCTTCTTTTGATAGTAAGAAACTAAATAAAAGCGAATTTAAACATTGTAAAATGCATGAAGTAAATTTTACAAATGCCGATTTATCTAAATCATCATTTGTGGATTGTGATTTATATGAAGCCGTTTTTGCTAAAACAAATCTGTCAGGCCTTGATTTTACAAGCTCTATTAATTTCGCTATCAACCCTGAAATTAATAATATAAAAAAAGCAAAATTTTTATCTCAAGATTTATTTAGACTTTTAACAAGACATGATATTATTATAGAGTAAAAACTTTAATGAAAACAAAAAGTATATAAATGAATTTGAACATGGTTTATTTTCCAATTTTTATTTTATCTCCCAAGAATTTAGGGGACGTATATAAAACATAAATATCCAATACACATTTTACTCGAGCAAAGTATTCTCTAAATCTTGTTTTAAACGAGTAATTTTTATTGACTTCCTTAGAATTAAATCCAATGGCATTGATATTATGTTTATTTGAAATAAATAATGCTCTTTGATTATGAAATTCTTGAGAAATAATAGTGATAGAATCTTCTCCAAATACTTCACTACTTCTTACAACACTATCTAAGGTTCTAAATCCTGCATAATCTAAAACAATACTTGAATCAGGAACTCCTAAAGCAAGAAGTGCTTCCCTCATATCAGATGGCTCATCGTAGCCTTTTACATGATTATCGCCGCTTAATAATAGATATTGAACTTTTTTAGATTTAAATAACTCATAAGCAGCTTGTATGCGATAGGAGAAATATAAATTATTTGTTCCTCTACTTGTTTTTTTACTGGCGCCTAATACTAAACCAACTTTTCGGGAAGGAATTAAATTAACATCGCTATATAATTGTTTTTTTGTTGAATTTACGATCCAGTAATTACAACATATGATAGATAAAAATATAAATGAGATGATGAGAAGATTCCATTTAACGAATTTTTTATGGTCTTTTATAAACTCAATCATTTTAAATAAATAATGATACAATGGTAAAGCATGCAAATACTACACTAGCAATGCCATTCGTTGTTCCAAAAGCTAGGTTTACTCTTGACAAATCATTGGGCTTAACAATAGTATGTTGATAGATAACTAAGCCAGTAAATAATGTGGCACCTATCCAATACAAGAAATTAAAATGGCCTAAAAAACCAGCGGTAACAACAAATGCTATGGAGAATACATGCAGTACTTCCGAGAATCGTAAAGCTCCTTTTGTCCCTAATAATACAGGAATCGAATTAAGTTTATGTTCTCTATCAAACGCTTCATCTTGCAGTGCGTAAATAATGTCAAAACCACTTACCCAAGTAAATACTGTAAATGAAAATAATAATGGCAACCAAGCAAATACACCTGTTACGGCCAAATAAGCGCCGATAGGAGCAAGCGCTAATCCACAACCTAATACTAAATGACATAATGGTGTAAAGCGTTTGGTATAGCTATAAAATAGCACAGTAAATAACGCAACGGGTGATAAATAAAAACAAATGGTATTGATAAAATAAGTGGCAGTTACAAATAGTAAACAATTAATGATAATAAAGAATAAGGCATTATTTGGATTGATAATTCCAGCGGGAATTTCTCTAATAGCAGTACGTGGATTTAAGGCGTCAAATTTTCTATCAATAAATCGATTAAATGCCATGGCTGAGTTACGCGCAGTAACCATGCAAACTAATACCAACAATAATAGATTTAACGAAAAAGAATGGCCTTCGGATAACGCTAAAGTAAAACCAATTAAAGCAAATGGTAAGGCAAATATAGTATGACTAAATTTTACTAAAGATAAGTAATGTTTAATACTCGACATGCTAACGGTTACTGATAATAAGAACTAAAATAAATATAACAGGAATAGAAGATAAAACCATTCCTACGTAGCCAATGCTAAACCAATTTTTTGTTATTTCGAATTTTGCATTTAAATACACATTGATGGTAGAAAATGCATAACCAACAATAGCACATAATAATGAGAAAGGTAATAAGCTAGGATAAAACAACATCGCACAGCAAATGATGCCTGCAATTACTGATATTAATCCTGATAATTTAAAAAGATTCATTCTATAAAACGTTATTAGTTTGTTCTTTTATTTTTTCTAATTCGTCTTTCATTAATACAACCAATTTTTGCATTTCAGCATCATTAGCTTTTGAGCCAATGGTGTTTACTTCTCTTCCAATTTCCTGACCAATAAAATTTAATTTACGTCCACCAGCTGGTTCTTTCATCGTTTTAATGAAGTAATCCAAATGTGTTTTTAAACGTACTTTTTCTTCATTAATATCTAGCTTCTCGATGTAGTAAATTAATTCTTGCTCAAAACGGTTATTGTCAATTTTATCTTTTCCTACAGCTTCTTCTAAATTCTTTTTAATGCGGTCTCTGATGTTTTGAATTCTTGCGGCATCATGTTCTTTGATTTTTTCTAATGAATCTGCAATAATACCCAAACGTGTTTCAAAATCTTTTTCTATAGATTTTCCTTCGTCTGATCTAAAATTATTTAATTCTTCAATGGCTGTTAATACAACGTTGTGAATATCAATCCAATCTTGTTCGTTTGGTTCTTTGCGTTCTGATTTTAATACATCAGGCATTTTTAAAACATGCGACATTAAATTAGTGATTGGCTCGTTTAAGTCGCTGGCTAATTGTTTTAATTGATTGTAATATGATTTTGCTAAATCTGTATTGATTTGAACAGGAGTTTCTACTTGTTTTGATTCTACATAAATAGATAAGTCAACCTTACCACGTTCTAATAATTTAGTGATTTCACTTTTTAATTCATGTTCTTTATCTCTGTAGGTTGAAGATAAACGTAAACTTAAATCTAAGTTTTTGCTGTTTAACGAACGGATTTCAACATTAACGGTTTTATTTTCAAATTCTTTTGTGGCTTTTCCGAAGCCTGTCATTGATTTTAGCATGGTATAAAAATAATGAATTAAAGGCGAATTTTAGTCTCTATTTAAAATTAATGTTTTAACTTTATTTCTCTTAAACTTTGAGTATTACAACAAACGAAATATACATGAAACGTGCTCTTGAACTAGCCTTAAAAGGTTTAGGGCAAGTGGCACCTAATCCAATGGTGGGATGTGTAATTGTTTGTAATAACCAAATTATAGCAGAAGGCTATCATGAGCAATACGGTAGTGCGCATGCCGAACCAAATGCCATAAAAAAAGTGAGCGATGAATTACTTAAAGAAAGTACTTTATATGTAACCTTAGAGCCCTGTTCACATTTTGGGAAAACGCCACCATGTGCGGATTTAATTATTAGTAAAGGAATAAAAAAAGTAGTGGTTGGAAATTTAGATACCAATCCTTTAGTATCAGGAAAAGGAATTCAAAAATTAAAAGACGCTGGTGTCGAAGTAGAGTATGGTGTTTTGGATAAGGAATGTAGATTATTGAATAAACGCTTTTTTACCTTTCATGAAAAAAAACGCCCATATGTAATTTTAAAATGGGCGCAAACTCAAAATGGTTTTATTAGTCGCTGGCCTTTACCTGAAATAAAAGAAGATAATTGGATTACAGGAAAAGAAAGTAAAGAATTGGTTCATCAATGGCGCTCTCAAGAGCAAGCCATATTAATTGGTTACAATACGTTAATCAACGATAATCCATTGTTAACAACACGTTTATCTAATGGCAAAAATCCAATTCGTTTAGTGCTTACTCGTACTGTAGATTTACCCTCTGATTTAAACGTTTTTAACCAAGATGCAAAAACGATTATTTTTAATCCTTTAAAGGATGATATTAATAATAATGTAGTGTTTGTGAAAATTGATTGGAATAAAAAAACTCAAGAAGTTTTAGATTATTGCTTTAAAAATAATTTTTCTAGTATCATTGTAGAAGGCGGCACAAACACTATTTATAATTTTATGAATATCAATGCATGGGATGAAGCTCATGTATTTGTAAATCCTACTAAGAATTTTGAGCATGGTATTTCTGCCCCTCATTTCAATCTAACTAATATTTCACCCATTCCTGTTGGAAATGATTTGCTGTATACTATCTTAAATTCTTAATATGCTTTTTTTATTACTTTCTATTTTAGTTTCTACTTTATTCGGAATTTCTTTTAAGATTATTTCAGTTAGAAATATCAACTCGTTTCAAGCTATTATTATTAATTATATCATCGCCGGTTCTCTGGGTTTTTTAACTACTAAGTCAGATGTTACTCCAGTAAATGTTGTTGAACAACCATTTTTTTTAATAGCAGTTTTTTTAGGGATTGTGTTTATTAGTAGTTTATTTGTGATTGCTGAAACAACAGCTAAGCAAGGGATTTCTGTGGCACAGGTAGCTAATCGTATGTCGGTAGTAGTGCCTATTAGTATTGCTATTTTATTTTATGGAGATGGCGTTTCTGTTTCTAAAATCATTGGAATTATATTAGCTATTGTTGCTGTGTATTTAGTGTCTCATAAAGAAACAGAAGGAAAGCCAGCTGATAAATTATGGTGGTTGTTTCCTTTAATTATTTTTGGTTGTAGTGGAGTCATTGATTCTTCTATTAATTATGCACAACGTAATCTATTGAATGATTTAAATTTTGATGCATTTTTGTCTACTATTTTTGCAACCGCTTTTGTATTTGGATTTATAGTGTTGTTATATCAGTTAATTATCAAAAAAGAGAAATTTCAAATACAAGCCATTCCCGCAGGAATTATTTTAGGTGCTATTAATTTTGGGACTATGTACTTTATTATTTCGGCATTAAATTCAAATGTAATGGAGCCTTCAGTTTTATTTCCTATTAACAACTTAAGTATCCTAACGTTATCTACAATTATTTCAGTTATTGTATTTAAAGAAAAACTGTCTTCTAAAAATTGGTTAGGAATTGGCCTAAGTTTATTGGCTATTTTAATCTTAGGACTATTACCTCATTTGATGAAATAAGTTATGTTGTTCTCAGATACCTATTTAACTATTGAAAAATCTACTGAAGCTATCTTTAAAGATAAAGGTAGTAAGTTTTTAGCTTATGCTTATCCTGTTGAAAATGATCAGCAGATTAAAGAAATTTTAAATCAATTAAAAAAAGAGCACCACACTGCCAATCATCATTGCTACGCTTATCGATTAGGTGCTGATAAAATGAATTATAGAGCCAATGATGATGGTGAACCCAATAATACGGCGGGTAAACCAATATTGGGTCAAATTCAATCTAACGATTTAACCAATATTTTAATTGTGGTTGTTCGTTATTTTGGAGGAACCTTATTAGGTGTAAGTGGCTTAATTAATGCATATAAAAACTCCGCATCGGATGTCATTAAAGTATCTTCTATTATTGAAAAACAGATTTTGTTTAATTATACTATTCAATTTTATTTCGAACATTTAAATGATGTGATGAAATTATTAAAGCAATTGGATTGTAAAATTATAAATCAGCAGTTTGATAATAATTGCGAAATTAGTTTTAGTATTTGTAAAGCTAATAGTGAACAGTGCGAAGAGAAACTGAAAAAAATAGAAGGACTTAAAATAGAGTATAAATAATTTGTTACACTGAGCGGAGTCGAAGTGTGAGATTAAACTAATTCTGTATCTTTATATCATGCAAATTTCTAACCGACAATTATTTTTAAATCATGTTGCTCAAGTGTCTCCAAAACCAATGGATTTGGAAATAGTAAAAGCACAAGGCGTTTATTTATACGACACTCATAATAATGCCTATTTAGATTTTATTTCAGGTATTTCGGTTAGTAATGTAGGTCATTGTCACCCTAATGTAGTAAAGGCAATTCAGCAACAGAGTGAGGCATACATGCACTTAATGGTGTATGGCGAGTATGTGCAAGCGCCTCAAATTAAATTAGCAAAAGCATTAACTGATTTATTACCACCAAATTTAAACTCCGTTTTTTATACCAATTCAGGAACAGAAGCTACTGAAGGTGCTTTAAAATTAGCAAAGCGTGTTACTGGTAAAACAGAAATTATTTGCTTCAGAGATTCTTATCATGGTAGCTCTCATGGTTCTTTAAGCGTGATGGGTAATGAAGAATTTAAACAAGCATTCAGGCCATTATTACCTGATGTGAGAATCATTGATTATAATTCTATCGAAGACGTAAATAAATATATCACATCAAAAACAGCCGCTGTTATTTTAGAGCCCGTACAAAGTGAAACTGGTTATACAGTTGCAAGTAATGAGTTTTTGAAAGCTATCAGAAAAAAATGTGATGAGCATTGCGCTTTGATGATACTAGATGAAATCCAAAATGGATTTGGTCGCAGTGGTACTTTTTTCGCCTTTGAGCAAACAGGTGTTGTGCCTGATATTTTGTTGTTGGCAAAAGGCATGGGAGGAGGATTACCCATTGGTTGTTTTATTAGCTCTCAAAAACTATTAAACAAATTTACCTATAATCCTGTTTTAGGAAACATTAATACGTTTGGTGGAAATGCCGTTTGTTGTGCTGCTTCATTAGCTTGTTTACAAACTATTCAATCCGAAAAATTAATGGACAATATAGAGCGTAA
Organism: Flavobacteriales bacterium; assembly: GCA_040376995.1. Classification (GTDB taxonomy): domain Bacteria; phylum Bacteroidota; class Bacteroidia; order B-17B0; family Aurantibacillaceae; genus UBA4416. The sequence goes on along the minus strand of JBEIPP010000053.1, from coordinate 6,361 downwards.
ATCTAATTTAATTCATTCTTTATTAGTTCATTCTGCTATTAAAACTATTAAAGGTAAAGGCTTTATGTTGTCTTTAGATTTTGAAGACACTGATTTGAATTTTAAAATTATTGAAACTTGCGTAAAAAATGGATTAATTGTGGATTGGTTTTTATTCAATTCTCATTCCATGCGAATTGCTCCTCCATTAATTATAACTGATAATGAAATTAAGAAAGCATGCGGAATTATTTTAAAATCGATAGAAGAAGTTATTTCTTAAGGTGTTTTGTCACCCTGAACTTGTTTCAGCATGACATTTAATTTAAAGCTCTACCAACGCCACCAACAACTTCTCAATCTTTAATTTCATTTCTTTAGGCGAACAATCATAGTTATTAAACAATATAGAGAATGCTAATTCCTTTCCTGATTTTGTTTTCACGTAACCACAATAACCTCTTGCACGATTAATATAGCCGGTTTTTGCACGCATATTACCTTCAGCAAAAGTCCCTTTACATAAATTGGTCATGCTTCCGTTTTTACCAGCAATGGGTAGTGATGTATTAAAGGCAGCATACGTTAAACTGTCTCTATATATTTTAGATAAAATGGTGGCTTGTATTTTTGTTGTAATCGTATTTGATCTTGATAAACCACTGCCATCAGCCATATGTAAGCCACTGATATCAACGCCCCTTTCTTTCCAATAATTTACTACGGCTGTAATGCCATTTGTTGTAGTTCCTTGTTTCCCTGATTTTGCAGCACCTATCGTTTTTAATAAACTTTCCGCATAATGATTGTTACTTTTTACATTTGTGTAGTAAACTATTTTTTCGAGTTTTGGAGAAGTGTGAGTGTAAACTAATTGTTCTGGTTTTGTATTATAGGTGTTAGGGATTTCGTTCATGATTAACTTAATTTCATTATTCACTAAATTAATTTTCTTTAATTCGGTTTGAAATTGGTTGATGAAGTATAATCCTGGCTCAGGCATTTCGGCTTCTACTTCATAATTTCTTTTGTTTGGAGGAATAGTTCCTTTTACTATTCTAGAGTAACCATTAGGGTCTCCAAATACAAAAGCATCATCTTCGGTTCCTGATGAAATAACATTAGATTGTATGGTCATTTTTTTTGAAAAGTACTCTGGTGAAATACTTTCTAATTCTGAAGTGGCATTTGTATTTCCACTGTTGTAGAATAATGAAAACTTATTATCATGATAAGATAATCCATTGGCCCCTGCCCCAAAGTAATTGCCTATATCGCCCCAAATCCAAGTACTGGGGATACTATTGTCAAAACATGAAATGTCCGCTATAATAGAACCATTTATTTTTTTAATTCCTTTTGCTTTTAGTTTTTGAATAATTGGATTTAAAAAAGATGAATCAGTAGTATAAAAGTAGGATGAATTAAAAGAGGGGTCTCCACTTCCTTTAATTAGTATATGATTCATGTTTTGTCCTGATATAGAATCTGTTTTTGAGAATGTATAAAAATTAGTTTTATATGTAAAATCTTTTCCTAAAATGCCTAAAGCCGCAGATGTGGTTACAATTTTCATGGTACTAGCTGGAATCAATGCTAATTCAGAATTATATTCTTTTATAGTTTTTCCAGTAGCGGCGTCTAAAATGCAGAAACTGTAAGAAGCATGTTGTAAATCTTTATCTTTTTTATAGTTGTCTAAAACGATATCAATCGAATTTTGAGAAAATAAAAAACTTGAAACTAAATTAAGTATAAATAGAAAACTTGTTTTTATCATTATAAATTGCTAAATTTCTATAAAATTAATTCCTTAATTAAATAAAACTTTATACTTTAATTTTTGTTTTTAACTTTATACAACTCAAAACGATAAACATGGTTTATGCCTGGTACGTCATTTGCTTTTAAACAGTTTATTATAAAACAAGACATGTGTGCAATGAAAGTTGGCACAGATGCGGTTTTGTTAGGTGCCTGGATTTTTCCAAACGGAAGCAAACAAATTTTAGATATTGGTACAGGAACAGGCGTAGTTGCTTTAATGCTGGCTCAAAAAACAGAAGCGCATATAGATGCCATAGATATTGATACTAATGCTTTTAATCAGGCGAGTCAAAATGTATTAGAAAGTAAATTTTCAAATCAAATTTCTTTATTTCATTTTTCTCTGCAAGATTATGCTAAGGTGGCGGATAAAAAGTACAATTTAATAGTTACTAATCCTCCTTATTTTGAACAATCATTAAAGCCTAGCGATGAACAACGTTCTTCTGCTCGTCATGCAGATGTATTACCATTTGAAGAATTAATTAACGGAGTGATAAAGCTATTGGAGCCAAAAGGTAAGTTTTGTCTGATTTTACCAACTTTAGAAGCTGAAAAATTTAGGACCTTAGCTCAAAAAAGAGGGCTTTTTTTATCAAAATTACTGAGGGTTAAATCTAAGGTTAATAAGGATACGGATAAACGCCATTTAATGCAGTTTGAGTTCACTCCCACCGAATTTTCCGAGAAAACTATAGCAATTGAGCTTGACGAAAGACACCAATATACAGATGATTACAAGCAATTAACAAAGGATTATTACCTTAATTTTTAAAATTAAGTTTCTTTTTTTCATTTATTTTTTTATCTTTAAATCATAACAAATCATTCTATGCAAAAAACTGTATTAGTATGTCTTAGTTTTTTATATTTAAATATATCTGCTCAAGACACCGTAAAAATAAAAACAGCCCTTACTTCAGAACAAGAGGCAGAAAACGCCTACAACGCTGGATTAGAATCAATGATTAAAAAAGATTTTAATATGGCTATTGAGCAGTTCACTAAAGCTATTTCTTTTAAGGCAAATTTTGATAAAGCTTTTTGTAATAGAGGAGCTGCTAGATATGAATCTAAGTCTTATGATGCTTCTATTGAAGATTATAATAAGGCGTTAGCAATCAATCCAATAAGTACTGATGCCTTTTTTGGTAAAGCGCAAAGTTTTTATGCAATTAATAAAAAGGATTCTTGTGTGGCTTATTTGAGTAAAACAACCTTTATTGATGAAACATATAGCAAAGCTTTCTATTTAAATGGGCAAATAAATTTTGAAAGCGGGAATTATAAATACGCAATTTTAGAATATGATAAAGCTATAGCTAATAAAAAAGACTATGCTTATGCCTACAATGATAGAGCTTCTGCAAAAAAACAATTGGGTGATGAAGCGGGTGCTATTGTTGATTATGAAAAAGCAATTTCAATTGACCCTAAATTATTTTTTGCATATAATAACTTAGGGTCTTGTAAACGTAGTAAAGGGGATAATGCAGGAGCTATAGATGCCTATAATAAGGCAATTAGTATTAAGCCTGATTATTATATTGCATTGAACAACAGAGGAACAGCTAAATTAAATTTAAATAATTTTGCAGGTGCTATCGCCGATTTTGATGGAGCATTAAAAATCAAACCTAATTACATATTAGCAATGAATAATATGGCCTCGGCATATATTAAAAAGAAAGATTATAAAGCGGCAACCGAATGGGCTAATAAAGCTATCCAAATAGATGCGAAATTAGCTGCTGCGTATGTAAATAGAGGAATTGCAAAACAAATGTTGAAAGATGAAGAGGGTGCTTGTGCCGATTGGAAAAAATCAGTTGAATATGGTTCAGTTGAAGGAAAGAGATTCTCCTCTGGTTTTTGCGATTAATCTTACATTAAAAAAAACAACAATTATTATAATATTCAAATATGCAGACAATATATAAAATAGTTACATTAATTCTTTTCGCTTCCTCGTTAGCGTTAGCTCAAAATGTGGAATTTGAAAAATCTAATTTTCCTGAGAAAAAAGATTTATTGAAAGAAGCAAAGAAAAATTTTGATGAGGGAAAAGACGCTTTTGAATTAGGTAAAAAGGAATATGACTTTATATTGGAAGGTTATGTTGAGAAAAATAAATATTATCCAGTAAGTCGTAAAGATTACCAACGCGCTGGTGATATTTATTTTAAACAAGCACAACCATTTTTAATGAAAGCACAAGATTTTAATCCTAATAATGCCGAATTAAATTACATGCTAGGAGTTATTAATTTTAATTTAAATCCACAATCAGATGTAGTTAGTATATATTTAGAAAAAGCTGTTATGCTGAATGGAAAAATTCCTTTAGATGTGACTTATTTTTTAGGATGGGCGCTACAATTTCAACTAAAATGGGATGATGCTATTAAATACTATCAGGTGTATTTAAATGCATTAAGTTCGGATGCTAAAGCAAATGCTTTAGCAATTGAAGATGTTAATAAAAAAATAGGGGAGTGTAGAATAGGAAAGAGAGAGGTCGCAAATCCACAACGAATTTTTGTAGACAATTTAGGCTCAAACATCAATACATCATATCCAGAATACTCAGCATTTATTTCTGCTGATGAATCTATGATGGTATTAACTGCTCGTAGAGAAAACTCAACAGGTGGTAAATTAGATGAAGGAGATGGCTGGCCATTTGAAGATTTATATCAATCTTTTAAAGTTAGTGGAAAATGGACACCTGTTCAAAATTTTGGGGCATTAGTAAATAGCCCAGAACATGATGCAAGTTCAGGTTTATCAAGCGATGGAACAACTATGTTTATTTATAAATACAAAGAAAAAGATGGTGGAGATATTTATGTCAGTAATTTAGTTGGTAATACATGGAGTAAGCCTGAACATTTAAATAAAAATATTAATTCAAAGGCTCATGAGTCTTCAGTGAGTTTATCTTATGACTCTAAACGTCTTTATTTTGTAAGTGATAGAGAAGCGGGTTTAGGGGCTGGTGATATTTATTATTCAGATAAAGATGTTAAAGGAGATTGGGGACCTGCGGTAAATGTAGGTCCATCATTAAATACAAAATATGGCGAAGAAGGAGTATTTATTCATCCAGATGGAAAAACCATTTACTTTAGTTCTAAGGCTCATAGCACTATGGGAGGTTACGATATCTTTAAATCAACATTTGAAAACGGTAAGTGGGGAGAACCAGTAAATATGGGGTACCCAATTAACGGACCTGATGACGATGTGTTTTTTGTAATTAGTGGAAGTGGAAATCATGGTTATTTTGCATCATCTAAGCAAGGTGGCTATGGAGATAAAGATATTTATCGAATAACTTTCCTAGGGCCAGAAAAACCGCCAGTAATTATGAACGAAGATAATTTATTAGCTAGTGTTACTGCTCCAGTTAGTGAATTTAAAGCCGAAAAAATTGTAAGTAATGGTCCAAAAATGACTATTTTAAAAGGTGTGATTTCTGATGCTAAAACTTACAAATTATTAGAAGCAGCTATTGAATTAATAGATAACTCTTTAAACGAAGTAATCGCCACATTTAAGTCAAATAGTACAACTGGTAAATATTTAGTGTCGTTGCCTTCTGGCAAAAACTATGGTATTGCCGTTAAAAAAGACGGCTATTTATTTCATTCCGAAAATTTTGATTTGAAAGATTCTGAAGAATTTCAAGAGGTTGAAAAAAACATAGCTTTAAAGCCAATCGAAGTTGGGCAATCAATCGTATTAAGAAATATTTTCTTTGATTTTAATAAAGCAACTATTCGCTCAGAATCCGCTAATGAGTTAGATCGATTAATTAAATTGTTAACCGATAATCCTACTTTAAAAATTGAATTAGGAAGCCATACAGATAGCAAAGGAAGCGATGAGTATAATCAAAAATTATCTCAATCTCGTTCTCAATCTGTTGTAAATTATTTAATTGGAAAAGGAATTTCAACGGATAGATTAGTTGCTAAAGGTTATGGAGAAACTGTACCAGTTGCTACTAATGATACAGAAGTTGGAAGGCAGGAAAACAGAAGAACAGATTTTAAAATCTTGAGTAAATAACATTGTATGCTCCAAAAAAACTAGAATTATACTTCCATTATTAATATACAAGCGGATTATGATGACGTGTTAGTTAAGCGAATTAAACCTATCAATCAATTTAATTCAATTTCAATTCTTGTTTTTTTATTTTGGATTAGTTATTACTTTTCTTATTATTAATGTAATTGCAAATTATGATTTGTTTAGAAGTGAATATTTAACGGATTTTAAATTTAACGAGTACATCCAAGACTTGATTTCAGAAATAATATCATCTTATTCCACAGTTTCTAATACTGTAAAAGTAAATCAGATATTAGTAACGATATCTTAAATGCAAATGCAGCTATACCTTGTGGTTTAATTTTAATCCAGATTACGCATTAGAAAATCTATTACGAGCTGAAACCTCTTCAAAATAGAACGCTTTGCCACTTTTTCTCCTTCATCATAGTGGTTACTATGCTTCAGTCAAAAAAGTGTCTGTTTTATTAAGCTT
>JBEIPP010000035.1:0-24043 GCA_040376995.1 Flavobacteriales bacterium | reverse complement strand
TAAAATACTTTGAGCAATCATTAGAGTCATTTACAAATTTTGTGCGAGTTCATCGTTCTTTCATCATCAATCTAGATTTGATGACATCATTTAGTAAATCAGGACGCGGAACCATTATTATGCAAAATGGTAAAGAAGTTGATTTAGCTCGCGATAGAAGAAGTTCATTTCTTGAGATTTTGGAAAAAATTGGGAAATAAATACCCACTCACAAAGTCATCTGTTCAATTTACAAATCTAGTAATATTTACAAGTATATAATTTGTTGTTTTACTGAAAACTTTATTAAAAAGTAAACATGACAAAAAAATTATTTACAGGCATACTTGCAATAGTATTATACTTTAATGCAAGTCCACAAAGTATTTTCCAAAAAGTAAAAGGCGAAAAAAACAAAAAATCAGAAGAAGTAAAAACCAAAGAGGAAAAAAAACCAGAAAAGCCTTTAGCGGTTCCTCCTACTACTGAGTACAATGATGTATATGGAATTTCCGGTGTATATTATTTATCAAAAGAAATGCTATCTGAAGCTGATGCTTTAGATGAAAGAGGTTATGCGAGTATTTCTGATAAAAGATATTTTTCGCAAGTAAGCTTTCAGCTAGATACCGCAAAAAAAGAGCTATTAATACATTATCATGAAGGAAAAAGGCCGATAAAGGCATTTATTGATGGCTTGGTTGTTAAAGGTTTAAAAAGAGGGGCCGCAAATTTCGATTATCTCCCTTTTTTAATCGATAATGTATCAAAAGTTATTGAAAGTCAAGGAAGCAGCCATAATTGGGATGGCAGAATTATTCAGCCTCTCGAAAAAGATGTTTATCTGATAGCTTTAAGCTATGGAGGATATGGTGTTGATGTAAAACTCGATTGTAGTTCTGCAAAATTTATTTCTGAAGAAGATAAGAATAAAAAGGGATATGTGATTTTGGGCAAAAGTAAAGCAAGAGTAGAAGAACTAAATTCGAACCCAGCATTAGTTGAGTCGCTATACATAGCTAGTTGTATTGAAGAGTGTGAGTTGTACAATAGATGTAGGGCTTCAAATAATACCTTGCCAGTAGAAACATTAAAAGATTCTAAATTAAAAGCTGAAGCTCTTGCATTTGCAAAAGCAGAACAAGCAAAATCTACACGTAACGAAAAAGTAGAATACTCATACATAGCTGGAAAAGATTGGAATTATACGAGACATATACAAACCGGAGTAATTATTAAACGTAGCATTCGTACAATTACGATAGTGAAAATTGGCGATAAATGTGCTTACGAAAACGGTGTAATCACACAAAACTATGACGGGACAAAATATGGACCATCAATTTGGGGAGGAAACGGAGCGCCAATCATTACAGATTGTAAAGAGGCGTATAAATATAAATAACAATCTGGTTTTAGTAAAAATAAATCCTTTATAAATGCCTTAAAACATCTAAAAGCGAATAAGTATAAAATTTAATAATTAATAAGTTACACTATAAAATATTAAAAATGAAAAAAGTCATTATAACCCTAACCATATTATTGATTTCAAAAATTATTTTAGCTCAATCTAACTTAGAAAAAATATTTACCGATGAGTTTAATATCTCAGGAATATATTATCTATCTAAACCAGTTGAAATTTTTGCCAAACAAGTTAGTGTTGTAAATTTTGAGTTTATACCCGAATCATATAAATTAAATATGTATTATGATGAAAAAGATACGCCAGAAAAAATTGCAATGAACGCAACATTTAAACAACATTATAAAACCTGCGGTGTGTTTTTTGAAAATAGTAAAAATTACTTAGGAGGAAGAATTATTCAATTAGAAACAGGTTTATTTATAGCTCTTGCAGGAGAATCTAATGCCTATGTTAGTAACGGTAGTTGTGATAATTTTATATTTACCGATCCAAAAAACGAAATACTGGTTTTAGGAAAAAATAAAGCACGGGTTAAAGAAGTAGCAAGCGATATTGAACTATTAAAAAAACTAACTGAAGAAAGTTGTATAAAATACTGTGGTGCGCTTAAGTGTGTCTTATCTGGTAAATACCCATTTCCTGAACCTGGAATGAAAGATACTAAATTGAGTGATGAAGCATTAAACGTTGTAAGAAGTCACGCTACAACAGCAGGTTGGACCCAAAAAATAGAATATTGCTATGTTAAAAGTAAAGATTGGACAATTATAACGAATAAATTAACAAACACTATAGTTGCTCGCACCATACGCCTTATTGCGGTTATGAAAAACACTAACGGTTCTTGCCAATGGGAAGAAGTAGAGGTTAAGCAAGACTTTAACGGAAGCGCTTACGGCAAAACATACTTTAGCGGTAATACACAACAAATTATTACATTAGACTGCGTAGAGGCAATGAAATACAAGTAGCATTTGTAGAGTACAAGCGCATACGTAGCAAGTAAAGAACTGAGCCAAATACGCATCTTTGGGGAGAAAACGGAACACTAATCTTTGCAGATTGTAAAGAGGTGTCTAAATATAAATAACAAAAAATATTTTTATAGTCATTTCAACTAAAATCAATTTTAGCTATACAAATAAGCCTCTGTTTTCAATAACAGAGGCTTTTAAATGTCTTAATTTATGATTAAATTGTATCTATAAACACCTTTCACAAAGTCAAATGTTCCATTCGCAAAACGTAACATTTGCGAGTATAAATTATTCTCATTTTTGTTAAAAAAACAACTATGAAATGGCCATGTTGCCTTCGTCATTATAACGAAATAGTATAACATGGCTATACCATAAGACTATTTACAAACAATAAAAACTCACTTATGAAAAAACATTTACTAACAGCAATCACACTCTTTTGCGGATCTTTATCTCTTTCAGCACAAATCCCAACCAATGGCTTGGTAGCAAAATACTCCTTTAACAACGGCAATGCAAACGACGAAGTAGGAACAAACAATGGCGTTGTAAATAATGCGCTTCCTACCACAGATAGGTTTAACAACTCAAGTAAAGCATTCATATTTGATGGAACCAATTCCAATTATATAGCCATCCCTCACAATGCCGTATTAAAAACGGATACAATCACAATTTCACTTTGGGCCAAATATGATTTTGCTTTAGGAGGAAATATACACCGTGCCATATATTGCACGCCAAACGTAGCGGCATCAAGTTTTTATATTTCAAATGGAATATTAGTGAATTGCAACGCCAATCAATATTTAGTCGGCAGTCAAAACTCCTCAACACAATCCCAAATGTTTTATACCTCAACGCAAACTGGTAACACGTGGCACCATTTGGTATTTATGTTAAGCAATACCATTGATTTATATATTGACGGTGTTTTATCACAAAGTATAGCAAAATCATTTAATACCTCTTACACCTCCGATTCAGTTTACATTGGTAAAACCGGCAATAGTTCGGCCTTTGCGCTCCCCTTTATAGGAAGTATTGATGATATAAGAATTTATAATCTAAAACTTACTAATACTGAAATAACTCAATTGTTTAACGAAACAAATCCAATAACAACTTCGGTAGACGAAACGCAAATGGAAAATAAATTAATTAATGTTTACCCCAACCCAACAAATTCAATCTTAAACATCGAAGTAAAAGAACAAACAGAAATTACTATCGCAAATGTTTTAGGGGATGTTATTATTAAACAAACGATAAACGGCCTAAATAAAATTGATGTAAGCAACTTAACATCAGGCGTCTATTTTATTCAAGATTCTAAAACTGGACAAGCGATTAAATTTATTAAAGAGTAATTTTAGTTAAAACAACAGAAAACTCCTGCCAGTATTTATACTTGACAGGCGTTTTTGTTTTACGAAATATCTTACTAAGTCATATATGTTATTCACAAAACTTAATATTTGTGAATTTATATTATTTTTACCTTTGCAAAAAACCTATAATAAATGAAAAAACTTTTACTTTCAATTACCGCGATCTTTACCTTATCACTTAACTCTCAATCAAATTTCACTTGGGTGGGTGGTTCAAACATATCAAACAACTTAGGAAGTTACGGCACGCAGGGAGTTTCTAACGCCACTAACCAACCCGAAGCCAGACAAGGGGCTGCTAATTGGATAGATGCCTCAAATAACCTTTGGCTGTTTGGCGGCAATACACAAGCTGGTAGAAAAAACGATTTATGGAAATTTAATACCACCACCAATCAATGGGTATGGTTAAAGGGGCCAAATACAATTAATGATCAAGGTGTAAAGGGGGTTAAGAGTGTATCTTCCTCACTCAACAATCCTAGCGCAAGAGATTTAGCATCCACTTGGGTAGATGCAAACGGTAACCTATGGCTGTTTGGCGGCAATGGTACACCAATTAATGGCGGCACAGTGGGCAGCTTAAACGATTTATGGAAATACAACCCAACTTTAAACGAATGGACTTGGATGAATGGAGATAGTTTAAAAGAGATAAATGGGATATACGGAACCCAGGGCAATTTTTCAGGCACTAATAAACCTGGCGCTAGATACGCGGCTGCCTCATGGTTCGATAATTCGGGGAATTTATTTTTGTTTGGCGGTGCTGGCTTTGGTCAGTTAGGCGGAGGCCCATCTTCGTTAAATGATTTGTGGAAATATAATATCGGCGCTAACGCTTGGGCTTGGGTAAGCGGCAGCAATTTTACAAACCAATATGGTATTTATGGAACTAAAGGAATAGCATCAAACTTAAATGTACCCGGTGCAAGAAATACACCAGCAACTTGGAAAGATACAAATGGAAATTTTTACTTATTTGGCGGCAATGGTGCAGCAAATTCTTCATTTGGTACACTAAACGATTTATGGAGATTTAATCTTACTTCAGGGCAATGGACTTGGATGAAAGGAGATAGCACAGAAAATAAAAATGCGATCTATGGTAATTTAAATGTAAGTAGTTCTTTAAACATTCCAGGATCAAGAAGCCAAGCAACAAGTTGGTTTGATGCAAACGGTAATTTATACTTATTTGGTGGGCAAGGAAAAAAGGCATCAGGTGCGAGTAATTTCTCTCTAAACGATATTTGGAAATATGATCTAACAACTAATAATTGGACTTGGGTGCAAGGAGACAGTATTGCCAATAAATTAGGTAATTACGGCACGATTAATATTTCTTCTCCTACTAATGAAATGGGTGCAAGAAGCAGACATAATAGTTGGGTGGAGTCTTCCGGAAAAGTGTGGATATTTGGCGGACAAGGATACTCATCTGCTGGTGGTAATGGAAATTTAAATGATTTATGGAGTAATTCTTCTGTGCCTACTAGTTTAAGTAAAATTTCTAATGCTACTAATTTTACAATTTATCCAAACCCTACTTCATCAATTTTAAACATTGAAGTAAAAGAACAAACACAAATTTCTATTGTAAATGTTTTAGGTGATGTTGTTTTAACACAAACATTAAATAGATTAAGTAAAATTGATGTAAGCAACTTAACATCAGGCGTCTATTTTATTCAAGATTCTAAAACTGGACAAGCTATTAAATTTATTAAAGAGTAGTTTTTTTAGTTAAAACAATAGTGTACGCCTGTCAGTATTTATACTTGACAGGCGTTTTTGTTTTTAAATCTCTTTAATCAACTTTAAAAAATCATCCAGCTTGTTTGCGTCTGTTACACTTTGCCTATCAAATACCATAAAATATTTAAAGTTATGATAGTTTATCCCCAGATATTAGGTGTGATACCTCATTTTCTCCTTTAACAGGCGATATGTTTTGTTTAGAGCTCCCTTTTTGTAACGCTGATAACTTCCAATTGAAATTTAATTGAAAGAAAACGCCGTTAGAAAAAATATGCTACCAGCGTTTTATTATTTGCAAAATCCTCCCCCTGCCCCCTCCAGAGGGGGATAGAAAAGAATGATTATTTCTCTAAAGCTTCCTTAACTAATTGATTAGCCATTTTAGGATCAGCTTTGCCTTTACCCATCTTCATCACTTCACCAACAAATAATCCTAATAAATTAGTTTTACCATTTTTGTATTCTGTAATTTTTTCAGGATATTTTGCTAAGGCTTGATTTACTAATTCTTGTAAAGCACCGGTGTCGTTGCTTTGTATAATGTCTAAACGTTGTGCAATACTCAATGGAGCTTCATCCATGTTCAACATTAACTCAGGAAATAATTTTTGTGTAGCGGCTGCATTACTAATTTTTCCTTCGTCAATTAAGGCAATTAGATCAGCAATGGTTTTTGGTTTTACTTTAAATTGTTCAATTGCAATGGCGTTTTCGTTAAGGTAAGATTTAATACTTCCCATCATCCAGTTAGCTGCTGCTTTGTAATTTTTAGTATAGGTTACTAATTCATTAAAATATAATGCTAAACCTTTTAAGTCGGTTAAATTAAGAGCATCGTATTCTGATAAGCCAAATTCTTTAGTGAATTTCTTCAGTAAATCGTTTGGTAATTCAGGCATGTGAGCCTTTACCGTATTAATGTATTCTTGTGTAATAAATACAGGTTGTAAATCTGGTTCCGGAAAATAACGGTAATCGTTCGCGTTTTCTTTACTACGTAAAGCAAATGTAGAACCATCCGTTGCATTAAAACTTCTTGTTTCTCCTGCTATATCTTCTCCTGCTTCTAATAAATCAATTTGACGTTTAATCTCGAAATCTATGGCACGTTGTACATTACGGAAAGAGTTCATGTTTTTTACCTCTACTTTTTTTCCGTATTCTTTTGCATCTTTCAACATCACAGAAACGTTTGCGTCACAACGAAGAGAGCCTTCTTCCATGTTTCCATCACAAATATCTAAGTAACGCACTAATTTTTTTACTTCTGTTAAATACACATAAGCTTCGTCGCTTGTTGTGAAATCAGGTTCCGTTACAATTTCTAATAAAGGAGTTCCAGCACGATTTAAATCAATTAATGATTCAAATGGATCAATATCATGCATACTTTTACCTGCATCTTCCTCCATGTGAATACGCGTTAAATTAATGCGTTTTTCTGTACCATCTTTTAATTTCACGTCAACATATCCACCAGTACAAATAGGAGTTTTGTCTTGTGTAATTTGATAGCCTTTTGGTAAATCGGCATAAAAATAATTTTTACGTGCAAACTGATTTTCTTCGCGAATATCAGAATGTGTTGCAATACCTAATTTTACTGCAAATTCAATCGCACTTTTATTTACTTTTGGCAATGTACCAGGGTGACCTAAAGTAATAACACTCACATTAGTGTTTGGCATAGCCCCATATTCTGCCACATCATTACTGTACATTTTTGTTTTGGTTAATAATTGAATATGACATTCTAAACCAATCACTGCTTTATATTTATCGTAAACGGACATGTTTATTTAAGAATTAAGATTTAAGAGTTTAGAAGTGAATCTACTTAGAAATTCAGAGTTTAAAGATAAGGATTTTTGTTTTATAAAAATTGAAGGGAAATAGAACGCAAATGACACAGATTTAGCAGATTTTCACTGATTTTTTATCTTTTTGATGATCCTAATCTTCATTTTTACATTATATTTACTATCCCAAATCACATTTTTTTGATACCTAAATTAACCATAGATAAAATTATTGACGCTGCTCGTGTAGAGGATGTGATTGGAGATTTTATTACCCTAAAAAAACGTGGCGCTAATTTATTGGGTCTATGTCCTTTTCATGGAGAGAAATCGCCTTCGTTTACAGTATCGCCAGCCAAAGGCATTTACAAATGTTTTGGCTGCGGTAAATCGGGTACGGCTGTAAATTTCATCATGGATTTAGAGAGTTTATCTTATCCAGAAGCCCTGCGCTATTTAGCTAATAAATATGGAATTGAGGTTATAGAGAAAGAAGTTAGTGTAGAAGAAAAAGCACAACAAAACGAAAAAGAGAGTTTATACATTGTGATGCAATATGCGCAAAAGTATTATGCTGATTTGCTGATGAATGATGATTTAGGTCGTTCTATAGGGTTAGGCTATTTTAAAGAAAGAGGGTTTTCGCAAGCAACCATTGATAAATTTAATTTAGGATACAGTTCCGAAGAAAGACGTAAGTTTTCTGAAACAGCAGTGAAGAATGGTTACAAACCAGAGTATTTGGTAAAGACTGGGATGTCTATTCTTTCAAACAATCATGTGGAGGGAACTCCTATTACTGAGAAAGATATTTTTGATAGATACACTGGTCGTGTGATGTTTCCAATTCATAATATTTCTGGAAAGGTCATTGGTTTTGGTGGGCGAATTTTAACGAGTGATAAAAAACTAGCGAAGTATATTAATTCGCCGCAGACAGATATTTACGATAAGAGTAAAACTTTGTATGGATTGTTTCAAGCAAAGAAAACCATTATACAAGACGATAACTGTTTTTTAGTAGAAGGTTATACGGATGTGATTTCGATGCATCAATCGGGTATCGAAAATGTAGTGGCATCTTCGGGAACATCTTTAACCGTTGAGCAAATCAAATTAATTCATCGGTTCACTAAAAACATTACTATTTTATATGATGGTGATGTGGCTGGTATTAAAGCTAGTTTTAGGGGAATTGATTTGATTTTAGAGGAAGGAATGAATGTAAGAGTATTATTATTTCCTGATGGCGATGACCCAGATTCTTATAGTAAAAAAGTAAGCAACGAAGAGTTTAAAGAGTTTATAAAAAATAATAGTAAAGATTTTATTGCTTTTAAAACGAGTTTGCTTTATAAAGAAGTTGAACATGATCCAATTAAACGTGCTGAATTAATTAAAGATATTGTTGAAAGTATTTCGGTGATTCCTGATGCTATTAATCGTTCGGTGTATGTGAAAGAATGTTCGCGAATTATGGATATTAGCGAGCAAGTTTTACAAATTGAGATTAATAAACTTATTCGAAAAAAAACGGGTAAAGCAGCGCCTTCAACACAAAAAGATAATCAGCAACAAGGCCAAGGAAATTATCCTATAGATGATATACCACCGGAAGCATCTCTAGAGGAAGAGGCGCCAAAAGATTTAATTCTAGATAGTGAAGAAAAAGAACTATTGCGCATGATGATGCAATATGGAAATGTGTTGGTGGATGTGGAGGCAGAGGATACGGATAACACAGAGCAATCATTTCAGCTAACCGTTTGTGAGTTTGTGATATTTGAATTATGGAGAGATGAATTGCAATTCATTAATCCAATCCATCAAATGGTCTTAGATGAATTTCATCATGAGTTAGAGCAAGGAAATATTCCAACATTACAAACGTTTATTCATCATACTAATCCAGCAGTTGCCCAAGTAGCTATTGATTTCGCTTCTTTCTCGGACGCGGTGAGTTATAAGTGGGAGAAATTTGGAGTAAATGTTCCGCTAGAAATTCATTCTATTAAAAAAGGCATCGAACATCAGTTATTTAGTTTAAAAGAAAAACGCTTGAATCAAATTTTAAAAGATGCCAAGGAATTAATTAAAACAGCTGATCCATTTGAAAATAAAAATGTTTATGAATTTGTGATTATGCTCGAGAATCAAAAAAAACGTGTTAATAAAATCCTAGGAAGAACTATTATTAAATAGGAATGAGTGAGCAATTTGCAATCAAGTAATCCTTCTTCAAAACCGAATGTAAATGAAGTGTATATATCAGATGTATATTATACAGGGCATAGTGTTTCTGGTGAACCAGTAATTGCGGTTGGTAATAAATAGAGGTGTAAAAGAATATGGGATTCACGATACTAGAAAAATATTAGATAGGTTATCTGAATTGGTTGAGGATGCATTGGAAAAAAGTAAAAATGAATTGAAGATGGGATGGATATTTCTTTATTGAAAAATATGTGCAAGCAAAGATTCTATTTCTAATAATAAAGTCAATTATCAGTGGAGTGAAGCAAATAATCCACTATGGATTATTAAAGGAAATTCTCAAATTTTAGATGTAATAAACGCAGGCGAAAAACCTTCAGGTAAATACACCGATTGAAAAGTGTTCGCTGAACATAATCGTGAAATGCATTTAATGTTAATCTTTTAATTTCTAAATAATTTATTTATATAGTTGTACAGGATTAACTAAATATAAAAATTGTACTTTCGTACCGGAAGGATTTAATTTATTATTCAATGAAAAATGTAGCCATATTTGCTTCGGGGGAAGGTACTAATGCTGAAAACCTTTTTAATTATTTTAATAATGATAAAAGAGTGAAATTTAAATTAGTAGTTACTAATTTGGATACGGCTGGAGTTATTGAAAGAGCAGAGAGGTGTAAAAAAAATGTTCAGATTATTAGTAAGGCAGCTTTAAATGAATATACAGAAAAAATCATTGAATTTTTAAAAACAGAAAATATAGATTTGATTGTATTGGCTGGATTTCTTTTAAAAATTCCAGAATCGTTAATTAAAGCTTTCCCAAATCAAATCATTAATATTCATCCTTCTTTATTGCCTAAGTATGGAGGTAAAGGCATGTATGGAATGAATGTTCATAAAGCAGTTATTGAAAATAAGGAAAAAGAAAGTGGAATTACAATTCATTATGTAAATGAAGAGTATGATAAAGGCGAAATTATTTTACAAGCCAAATGTAAAATTGCACCGAATGAAACACCAGAATCTTTATCTGCAAAAATTAGAAAACTAGAATTTGAATGTTTTCCAAAAGCTATCGAGAAATTAATTTAATTATCTTTTTTCATCTTTCCATCTGTAATAGCAATCCATTATTCGAGCATATAACTCGTAGCCATTATGATTAATGATATAATCGTTGCTTAAATAATAGCAGTATTTTCTAAACCTTTCAAAATCTATGGTTTCATCTCCAGTTAATTTTCTTAACGTTTCGGCATTAAATTTTTTCGCTACTTCTTCTTGTTCAAATATGTCTTCAAATATCTTAGCTAATTTTCTTTGTTCTTTCCCCTTTTGACTAAACTGCATGTACAATGCGGAAAAAGGACTTTCCATTGCGTTTACAACTCTTGTTTTCGAGCCTTCAATTACCCGCTTCATATAGTCTTTTTCGTATGGTTTTAATTTAAAATCACTTACAATAACTTGATTAAGTTTATAAGCGATTTCTATCATAACGATTTTACATTCTTTATAGATACCTCTATAAAGGTTATTAGCTGGCACTTTCAATCTAACGTACCCAACAAATGAAAAAATAATAGAGTCTTTTTCGTTGGCTATTATTGTGAATTTTCCATTACCATCGCTCATCTGACCTTGCCCTGTTTGAGCATTAATAACATAAACAAAAGGCATTGGAGTTATGCTATCTGGCTCTGTAACAATTCCTTTTATTAAGTTTTGACTAAAGCCGTTAAACGCTAAAAAAAGAAATAAGTAAAGAAATATATGACTGTTTTTTTTCAGAACCAGATTTAATTAAGATTCAATCAAATATATATACTTATTCACAAACAGTTAATAATTTAACCTTTTTTATAGGGATATAAACCCTAAATTTACCTCAAGTTATGGATGATTTTATAGTATCGGCCCGAAAATATCGCCCCCAACACTTTAACACAGTAGTTGGGCAAAGTCATATTACCAATACTTTAAAACAAGCCATTAAAAACGGAAAAATTGCTCAGGCTTATTTGTTTTGTGGGCCACGTGGAGTTGGTAAAACAACCTGTGCACGTATTTTTGCTAAAACTATTAATTGTACTAATTTAACACCAGATGGTGAAGCTTGTGATGCTTGTGAATCATGCTTGTCGTTTAATTCAGGAGCGTCGTTAAATGTTTATGAATTAGATGCTGCCTCTAATAACTCGGTTGAGGATATTAGAAATTTAGTGGATCAAGTTCGATTTGCACCGCAATTAGGAGATTATAAAGTATATGTAATTGATGAGGTTCACATGTTATCTAATGCAGCTTTTAATGCATTTTTAAAAACATTAGAAGAGCCACCTAAGCATGCTAAGTTTATTTTAGCAACGACTGAGAAACATAAAATTATTCCAACGATTTTATCTCGTTGTCAGGTGTTTAGTTTTAATAGAATTAAAGCTGAAGATATTACGGAGCAACTGGAATACATTGCGAATACTGAGCATATTACTTTTGAGCCTGAAGCATTGCAAATCATTTCGCAAAAAGCAGATGGTGGTTTACGTGATGCTTGTTCTATATTTGATCAAATGGTAACCTTTACTGGAAATCATTTAACATATAAAGCCGTTGTAGAAAATTTACACGTATTAGATTACGAATATTATTTTAAGTTAACAGATGCTGCTTTAAACGGACGTTTACCTGAGGTGATGGTAACCTTTGATGAGATTTTAAAGAAAGGATTTGACGGACATAATTTTATTATTGGTTTTGGAGAGCATTTAAGAAATTTATTAGTTAGTAAAGATCAATATACTGTTCAATTATTGGAAGCAAGTGATGCATTAAAAAAACGTTTTGCCGAACAAGCTCAATTATGCCCAACTCCATTTTTATTAAAATCTTTAGCGGTCATTAATAAATGCGACATTCATTATAAATCCGCAAAAAATCAGCGATTACAGGTAGAAATGGCACTGATGCAAATCAGTTATTTAAATGCCGCACCGCAAGATGCGGAAAAAAAAAATGAGTTAAATTCGGGTTTCGAAATTCAAAGCACTCAACTTAAAGCCATTGAACAAGCCCAACCAGTAGCTAAATTTACAGGTCAACCTACAGTACAAACAAGTGCAAAACCTGTAGTAGGCTTCAACGAATTAAAAATAAAATCTCAATTTTTATTACAAGATAATGCTCAAAAGCACCAAACGATTGCTATTGAAGCAAATGTAGTTGCAGAATCTCAAGCAACCATTGATGTTGAATTAACATCCGAAAGAGCTTTAGATGCCGTAAAACAATTTGCTGAAGAAAAAAGTAAAAGTGGTAACAAGCAATTATACGCAACCTTAACTTCTAGTAAAATTACATTAGTTGATAAAACAGTTTTAATTGAATTAAATAACGAAGTCCAAAAAGAAATGCTAGTTAATATTAAGCAAGATATGTTGGATGAATTGCGTAAATTGGCCAATAATAAGTTAATGCAATTAGAAATTATAGTATCAGAAATTGTAGGCGAAATAAAAGCCTATAAGCCAGCTGATAAATTTAAGTTAATGGCAGATAAAAACCCAGCATTATTAGAACTTAAAAAACGTTTCGATTTAGATATCGAATATTAATTTCTTTACAAAAATTCAATTTTTCTAGAACTTAGTTTTAATTCTTGCGTATAAATTTATAGTAAGTTTGACTTAAAGAATTTACTTTTTCAATTATATGACAAAAACAAAAAAGATTGACCTTGCTTTGCAAGGTGGTGGCGCGCATGGAGCTTATACATGGGGAGTAATTGATCGATTGTTGGATGATGAACGCATTGAAATAGATGGTGTTTGCGGTACAAGCGCTGGAGCCATGAATGGTGTTTGCACAGTTTACGGATTAAAAAAAGATGGAAGAAATTTAGCTAAACACACCCTTGTGAAATTTTGGCATAAAATATCTGAAGCCGGAAAATTATCACCTCTACAGCCAAGTTGGTTTGATAAGATGATGAGCCCTGGTAATATGGATTTTTCGCCAACATATAAATTGTTTAGCATGAGTACCGAAAACTTTACACCTAAACAATTAAATCCTCTTCAATATAATCCTCTCGAAAAAATATTAAATGAAGTTATTAATTTTGAAGAGCTTCATCAATTAAATCCTCCAAAATTATTTGTGTGCGCTACCAATGTAAAAACATGTGAGGCGCGAATTTTTGGACATTCAGAAATTACTGCAAAAGCAATTTTAGCATCAGCGTGTTTACCTTATATGTATGATGCCGTTGAAATTGATGGACAATATTATTGGGACGGAGGATATAGTGGCAACCCATTAATTCAACCATTAATTGATCATACAGAGGATACAGATGATGTATTATTAATTCAAATTAATCCTAAAAATATAAAAACGGTTCCAGGAAAAATGGAAGAAATTAGAGATAGAGTGAATGAATTAAGTTTTAATTCTTCGTTACTATTAGAATTGCGTTTAATACAATTTAAACAAGAGTTAGTGGATAAAGGAATTACATTAGATGGAGAGTTAAAACCTATTTATTTACATAATATCAGTGCGGATACTGAATTGAGTGAGTTAAATTTATCGTCTAAATTAAATACAAGTTGGGATTTTATGATGTATTTAAAAGACTTAGGTTACAAGGCGTGCGACGCTTGGTTAGCAGAAAACTTTGAACATATCGGCAAGAAAAGTACATTGAAGTTGGTTTAAATTTTCGTATAATTTATTTAGCTACAAATTGTAGCAATCAATAGCTACTAAATGGTGTAATTTTGATTCATCAAATTACAATGCCATGTCAAAAACAAAAACATCTTTTTTCTGTCAAAGTTGTGGAGCTCAAGCTGCTAAGTGGGCAGGTAAATGCAATAGCTGTGGAGAGTGGAACACACTTGTTGAAGAAGTGATTCATAAAGAAACTAAAAATGATCGACTGCAATTGTTTTCTGCGAGTAAAAATGAGAACCAGCGCTCTAATCAATCAGTATTATTACAAGATATTGGTTTAGCCGAATATCCTCGTATTCAAGTTCCCGGACAGGAGCTACCAAGAGTGCTAGGAGGCGGAGTGGTTCCAGGCAGTTTAGTATTGTTTGGAGGTGAGCCTGGGATAGGTAAATCAACTTTAATGTTGCAATTGGCTTTGCGGTTAAAAAATCTACGGGTTTTATATGTAAGCGGAGAGGAAAGCGAACAACAAATTAAAATGCGCGCAGAGAGGATTGGGATGACCACTGAAAGTTGCTTTATTTTACAAGAAACAAACACTCAAAATATTTTTACGCAGATTGAAAAAATACAACCTCAATTAGTGATTATTGATTCTATACAAACCATTCATACTAGTTATATCGAAAGCAGCCCTGGAAGTGTAAGTCAGGTAAGAGAATGTGCAGCAGAGTTTTTACGTTTTGCTAAAGAAACCAATGTGCCAGTATTTATGATTGGGCATATTACCAAAGAAGGAAGTTTAGCTGGACCAAAAGTGTTGGAACATATGGTAGATACGGTTTTGCAATTTGAAGGCGATAGAAATCATATTTACCGTTTATTACGCGCTACTAAAAATCGATTTGGAAGCACTAACGAAATGGGTATTTATGAAATGAATGGTGATGGATTAAAAGAAGTTTTAAACCCTTCAGAAATATTAATTACCAATAGGCAAGAAGCCACAAGTGGTGTTGCTATTGCTGCTACATTAGAAGGTAATCGCCCCTTATTAATTGAAACACAAGCTTTAGTGAGCAGTGCTGCTTATGGTACACCTCAACGTTCGTCAACAGGATTTGATTTAAGACGATTAGCTATGTTGTTAGCAGTTCTCGAAAAACGTTGCGGATTTAGATTAGGAGCTAAAGATGTATTTATTAATATTGCTGGAGGTATTAAAGTAGAAGATCCTGGAATCGATTTAGCTTTGGTTTGCGCGGTTTTATCAAGTAATGAAGATTTGCCAATTGCTCAAAATGTTTGTTTTGCAGCTGAGGTAGGTTTAACAGGTGAAATTCGTCCTGTAAGTCGTATTGAGCAACGTATTTCAGAAGCGCAGAAGTTAGGATTTGAAAAAATTTATATATCTTCTTATAATTTGAAAGGCTTAGATACTAAGCACTATAAAATTGATATTGTTGCGGTGGCAAAGATGGAAGAAGTGTTTGCTAAATTATTTGGATAATATAAATGGTTTATTAGATTAATTATTGCTTTTAAATAGTTCTTAAAAATTTGTGTGAACCATCGCAATTTGGCATTTTTTTGGAGAGGCCGCATACACAATCGTTTAATCCTTTTCCTTTGATGATTCTTTCTGTATATTTTTCTATTCGTGTTTCGCGAGTTTTTGATTGCTTTGAGTCTGAGAAATAAAGTAAATATCCTCGCTGTCTACCAGGAGTTAATGCATCAAAAGCTTTTTTCAAATCAGGTTTTTGCTTAAATTGGTTTTGTAGTTCTTCTGGGACGTTGTATTCCGAATGTTTTTTAGGCTCTATTTTTAATCCAGCTTTTTCTATTTCTACGGCTTCAAAAATGTAGGTTTTTAAAATAGCTTGCAGCTTTTTTATTTCTTTCGCGGAAGTAAATTTTACTACACGAGCCGCTTGAGTGTTTTTGCCCATTTTAGTTAAAACACCTTCCGAATTGTTTAATAAGGCTCCTTTTAAAAAACTGATAAGACAAAAATCTTTAAAAGCACCTAATAAGATGATATTACTTTTTTTAAATGTGTAGCAAGGGGTTCCCCATTTTAGTTCTTCTACAAGACCACAATCTAAAACAATGCCTCTTAATTGTTCTAACTCTTGTTTCCACTTTGGGAGCTCACTTAAATAGGCATCAACTTTTGTATTCATGTTTTTTTAACATTCCTTTTTTACTAAAACTGTATAGCGATACGTTAAATACCTTTTATCATGAAACACCTTAATTGAAATAATTTTATCCGGCTTAACTTGACAATTTTTTTCTAATTCAACTTTTACCAACTCTATCAATTTATTTTTTTCACCACCTGAATTAAATTTAACCTTCAATTGATAAATAATTATAGAATCCTTCTCGGACTTAATACAATCAACCGAATTTATATTTTGTGCTGTATTTATATTATTCAAAAATATAGCAACAAAACTGATGAAAATTTTTTTCATTTGTGTTAGCAATTATGTGTATATTACTGGAGTTTCCACAAAAATAATTCAAATAATTCACAAATCATTTGATTATCAGTAAAATAAATTGGTTAAAAAGTGAGAGAGCGCTAAAAAGAGATTCCCCAAAAAAAGAAGTCTATTAACTTAGAAGTCTTATCCGTAAAAAGACTTTAAGACAAAATGGACTCAAAATCATTGCTGAGCAATAGATTCAGCGCACAAGTTAAAAAATTTTCGGGAATCTTGAGTAAAGAACTTTCCAAGCCATGTAAAAGCTTCATTTATGATATGCTGTATGGCATACAAAAAGCTAAGGACATCAAGCTAAGTGAAATATCCCGAGCCTTGTGCGAAGATATTGCTCTTATAAAAACAGAAAACAGGCTAAGCCGCAACTTGATGAATTTTGATTTGAGTGAGCATATCAATAATGAGCTGTGTCGTTTATCAGCAGGTAAATTAAATCATGATGATGTGATAGCAATTGACCCTGGCGATATAAGTAAACCTTACGCTAAAGAAATGGAACACCTGTGTGGTATTTGGGATGGTAGCCACCAAAAAGGAGCACGTGGCTATCATCTTTGCCAAATAGTAACGGCTAATACAGAGCATACTAAAGTTGTTCCCTGTTACAGTCATTTACGGAGTAGCCATGAAGAAAACTATCAAGGCAAACAAGCCGAGATATTTAAAGCCATTGATACACTTACTAAATACGTTGGTAATAAAGGCATATGGGCAATTGATAGAGAGGGAGATGACAACAACATTATAAAAAAGTTTATTGACGATGAAAAAACCTTTGTAACTCGTTTAAAATAGAACAGGCTCATTCTTTATAAAAAGAGTTTTGTGACCATGCAAGCCTTTACAAAAACCATTGAAACGCCCCATCGAGCAAAGATTATAAGCTACGACGATAGTAAAAAAGAGAAGGAAGTTGCCATTGAATATGGTGTAGAAAAAATACAACTCAATGGTATTAAAGAAGCCTTGATTGCATTGGTTGTAAAAGGTTTTGGAGAAAATCCAATGGTATTAATCACTAATCAAAAAATATCATTATACGATGCCAACCAATGCTTAAAATACTCGACAATTATTTAACCCGCTGGAAATGCGATGAAACCTATCCTTATGTAATATAAATTATATATATTAAATAGTCCAATCTAATTCTGCAAAAATATACTTGAAAGAACATATTGATTTCACTTTTTCAGTGGTAATTTTTTTCAGAGAACTAAATATAAACTCCACCAGTTTTTCTAGCGGTTCAAATAACCTGTTTTCAAAGTTTCTTTTTATTGTAAGCCAAATTTTCTCGGCAGGATTGAGTTCAGGGCTATATGGAGGTAAAAAAAAAGACCAATATTTTTTGGTATTGATAGTGATTTAGCTTTATGGAAGCACCATTATCCTCAAGAACTCGTCAAATAGGTACTCGAAATTCTGAAGACATTAAAATTATCAGAAAAGACGATTATAACTTAAATCCATTTCGGGTAAACGCTAATGCTAACATAGGATACCATAACTTTACTTTATATGTGGATTATGCATTAACCCCCTTGTTTGAAAACGGAAAAGACCCTGAACTATACCCTTTTACCTCAGTAGTAAAATTAGTTTCACTCTAAAAGACCAACAATACGTGCGATTTAATTAAACAACAAGCCGTATTTCAAACAAATAACCTCCTTCTGATAGATAACAGAAGGAGGTATTAATTCCATTTATCGTCCAAATAGTAACCACTTATTAAATGAAAGCAACCACTTATAAGTTTGTGGTTTTTTGTGGGGGATTTAGGTATTAATTTTATATCAGTTCTTTATCATAGGTTTTGTTTAGTTTAAACCAATACAAAAAAGCTGCTGTACTTTAAACGGGGATGGGTACAGCAGCTTTTTTTATGTTCAATAAATTTTAAACTAATTTTGCTTCAATCAAATACTCCGCAATTTGCACAGCATTAGTAGCAGCTCCTTTACGTAAATTATCAGATACAATCCACATATTTAAAGTTTTAGGCTGTGTTTCATCTCTTCTAATACGTCCTACAAATACTTCATCTCGGTTATGAGCATTCATAGGCATAGGGTAAATTTGATTAGCGATATCATCTTGTAAAATAATACCTTTGGTATTATTCATAATTTCAAAAATATCTTTTACTTCAAATTCATTTTCAAATTCAATATTCACACTTTCACTATGTCCGCCCATTACTGGAATACGAACGGTAGTTGCTGTTAAACGAATAGAATCATCACCCATGATCTTCTTTGTTTCGTTTACCATTTTCATTTCTTCTTTTGTGTATCCATTATCAGTAAACACATCAATTTGAGGAATGACATTTAAATCAATTTTATACTTATAAGCCATTTCGCCTTCTTTGCCAGCACGCTCATTCATTAATTGATCAACTGCCTTAACACCAGTACCAGTAACTGATTGGTAGGTAGAAACAACAACACGTTTGATTTTATACTTTTTATGTAATGGGTTTAAAGCCACTACCATTTGAATGGTAGAACAGTTTGGATTTGCAATAATCTTATCTGTTGCTTTTAACTCGTGAGCATTAATTTCAGGAACCACTAATTTCTTTGTAGCATCCATACGCCATGCACTCGAATTATCAATTACTGTAATTCCAGCTTCAGCAAACTTTGGAGCCCATTCTAAGGAAGTGTTTCCTCCTGCCGAAAATAAAGCGATTTGAGGCTTAGCGGAAATAGCTTCAGTCATTGAATGTACTTTATATTTTTTACCCTTAAAGGTAATTTCTTTACCTACCGATTTTTCAGAGGCTACTGGGATTAATTCTGTTAATGGAAAATTTCTTTCCGCTAATACTTCTAACATTTTAGTACCTACTAAACCTGTGGCACCCACTACTGCAATTTTCATTTTTTATACTGTTTTTATTAAGAGCCGCAAAGTTGTTAAATTATTCCTTATCAAAAAAATTTCTTATTTTAGTTTTTCATAAGTTTTTTCATAATATGAACCGCTTTTCCCTAATTATAATATTCCTTTACCTAGTATTTCCTTCAAAGGCCCAAATTAATGAAGGTTTTACCGATGGAGATTATACCTCAAGCCCAACCTGGACCGTAAGTTCAGCAACTGATTTTTCGGTAAATGCCGGACAATTAAAATCGGCTAATACAACATCCAATAGCGCTTTTTATATTAGCACTTCCAATACCTTAACATCTAATTGCACCTGGGAATTTTTGGTCAATCTTCAGTTTGCCACTTCTGGAGCAAATTATGTAGATGCTTATTTGATTTCCGACAATACAAATTTATTATCCTCAACTATTAATGGCTATTTTGTGCGAATAGGTAATACAAGCGATGATATATGTTTATACAAAAGCACAGCTGGTGCACAAACTATTTTAATTGACGGTATAAATGCCACAGTAGCAAGTTCTTCAAATAATCTGATAAAAATTAAAGTCACTCGTACAAGTGCCAATGTGTTTACATTAGAACGAGATATGACAGGAATAGGCACTAGTTATGTTTCGGAAGGCTCTATGACGGATGTCAGTTTTTCAACAGCTACTGCTTTCGGTTTTGTTGTTAAACAATCCACTGCAAGCTTTTTTGGCAAACACATATTTGACGATATTATCGTAGGAACAATTGCGTTAGATATTACTCCTCCAAGTATTGTGAGTAACAGCGTTATTTCAAATACACAATTAGATGTTTTATTTAGTGAGCCTTTAGAAATTAACTCCGCTCAAACAATTACAAATTATTCGGTTAATAATGGAGTTGGGAGTCCTAGTTCAGCAATCAGAGATGCGTCAAATTTATCTTTAGTTCATTTATCTTTTGCAACCCCTTTTGCAAATGCCGTATTTAATACGTTAACAGTTAACGGAGTGCGAGATAATTCATTAAACGCTATTAGTTCTAGCGCAACAAGTTTTACATATACCACTCCAATAACCCTAGGTTATAGAGATATTCTTATTAATGAAATTTATGCCGATCCATCTCCGATAGTAAATTTAACTACAACAGAGTTTGTTGAATTATATAACCGAAGTTCAAATTCATTCAACTTAAATGGATTAAAATTAACCGA
Source organism: Flavobacteriales bacterium (assembly GCA_040376995.1). GTDB lineage: Bacteria > Bacteroidota > Bacteroidia > B-17B0 > Aurantibacillaceae > UBA4416. The sequence goes on along the minus strand of JBEIPP010000035.1, from coordinate 3,198 downwards.
CGGTTCAAGTACAGCTACGTTAGGCAACTATACATTATTAGCAAACAGTTATGTGATTGTTTGTCCAATAGCTGATACGGCTCAATTTAGTACATTAGGTTACATGAATAAATTAGGGGTAACCTCGTTTCCATCCTTAAATAATGCAGGAGATAACATTTATTTAAAAACAAATGCGGGTGTATTTATTGATAGCGTTAATTATTCAGACACCTGGTATCAAGATGTGATTAAAAAAAATGGTGGCTGGACATTAGAACTAATAAATCCTAATCTTAATTTAAACTGTTCACAAACTAGTAATTGGATTGCCTCCAATGATAACGATGGTGGCACACCAGGATTTATAAATTCGGTTTACTCTACTGCACTAGATGTAACGGGTCCAAGTGTAATATCTACAACAGTTGTAGATGCTACACATGTTATAGTATGCTTTAATGAAGCCATTAATGTAAGTATGTTAACTAATAACTCAAACTACATTATTAATAATTCTATTGGTTCTCCGTCTCTTTCAACTAATGGTGGCGGAAATTTATGTGTTACACTTTCGTTAATCAATCCACTTACATCAAATAGTTCTTACACTATTACAATAAGTGGCATAACAGATTGTAACGGAAATGCCATTGCAACACCAACTGCCAGTTTTAATTATATAGTATTTGATTTGCCGGCGTTTAATGATGTGATTATTAATGAAGTTATGGTAGATATTAATCCTGTTCCAAATGGATTACCAGCCAAACAATATTTAGAACTTTATAATAAAACCAACAAATATTTTAATTTAAATGGATGGAAATTTAGTGATGGAGCAACTACCTCAACTATTTCTACCAATTATTCTTTAAATCCAAATTCTTATGTTTTAATTGCTAAAAGCTCTGATACATCAGGGTTTGTAGGCGTTATTAATAAAATTGGAACTAGTTCTTTTCCAACATACAACCTTAGTGGAGACCCAGTTTTTATTTATGATAACAGTGGAAATATTCTAGATTCTATAAGATATGCAGCAACTTGGTATCAAAACACTACAAAAGATGATGGCGGATGGAGTTTAGAATTAATAAATCCATCTCTTAACACCTCCTGTTTAGATGCCAGTAATTGGATGGCTTCAAACGATGCTAACGGAGGTACTCCTGGAATAATCAATTCTGTTTACTCTTTAGCTCCTGATGTTATTGCCCCAAAAATAAATTCGGTAACAGTTTTAGATTCTATGCATCTAACCATTTGCTTTGATGACGCCATTGCTGTTTCTCAATTAACGGTTACTTCAAATTACTTAATTAATGGTAGCATTGGTTCCCCCACTTTGGCAGTTAACACAACTGGCAACATGTGTGCTACTTTAAGTCTATCTAATAAATTAATTAATGCTACTAATTATACAGTTACTGTTTTTGGAATTACAGATTGTAGTGGTAATATGTTATCACCAAACACTAAAGCGTTTTCGTTTTATAAAGCCCAACCATACGATATTGTTATCAATGAATTAATGCCTGATCCAGACCCATCTATTAGCTTACCAAACGAAGAATATGTTGAGTTAAAGAATAGAACTAATTTTAGTATTAATTTAAAAAATTGGAATTTTTCGAGTTTAACGACTTCTAAAAAAATACCTGATATTACTATTGAACCAAATGGGTATGTTGTACTTGTTGGTTCTGGCGTAGCGAATCAATTCTTAAGTAATTTTGGAATTGTGGCGTATGAAGTTGCCAGTTTCCCATCTCTTTTAAATGATGGCACAACAATTACCTTAAGCGACTCGAATAATGTTGCGATTAGTTCGGTATCTTACTCTTCAAGTTGGTATAATGATGCTAATAAAGCAGATGGCGGCTGGAGTTTGGAACAAATTGATTCTAATAATCCATGTGGCGGGCAAAATAACTGGCATGCTAGCACACATCCAAATGGAGGAACGCCATCTATTGCAAATTCCGTAGCGGCTTCAAATACTGATAATACTGCTCCAAATGTGGATAGAGTGATTGTGATTGATGTTGATACTATCGCCGTATTATTTACAGAATCTTTAAACCTATCTACCATTTCTAATCCCAATAATTATACGTTTGACAATGGATTAACGACTCCAACTTATGTGAGTGCCGTGGCTCCCGAGTATAAAAAAGTAATTTTAAAATTATCTTCTCCTATTCAACTAGGTACTATTTATAATGTTACAGTTTTAAGTGGTATTACTGATTGCGTTGGTAATGTTTTAATTAATGGCACTGCCCCCTTTGCTTTACCTGAAGCTCCAACCCCTAATGATGTGGTGATTAACGAAGTGTTATTTAACGAACCTACTGGAGGATTTGATTTTGTTGAGCTTTATAACAGAAGTAAAAAAACTATTAATCTAAAAGATTTAAGGATTGGCTCAATGGATACGTTGTCTGGCGTTTTAGAAGATACAGAAATCATTACCAAAGACGGCTATCTATTGTTCCCAAAAAGTTATTTAGTATTAAGTGAAAATGGCAACACCGTTAAACAAAAATATCAAACCATAAATCCAAAAGGATTTTATGATGTAGTTGATTTGCCAAGTATGAATAATGATGCCGACGTTGTAACCTTAAGCGACAAAAACATGATTGTAATTGATAATTTGATTTACACCGAAAAAATGCATTTCCCGTTATTAATGGATGTGGATGGGGTATCCTTAGAACGTATAGATTTTAATAGACCAACTGATGATAAAACAAACTGGAATAGTGCCTCTGAAGGTGTTGGTTTTGCAACTCCTGCTTATCGTAACTCTCAGTATTTACAAGCGGATGGCGGCAGCGGTGTTTCTATTCCAAATCCATTATTTTCACCAGATAATGATGGATATAATGATGTATTAAATATTAGTTATAAATTAAATGAAGCAGGAGTAGCTGCTAATATTATTATTTACGATAGCAAAGGACGACAAGTGAGGCATTTAATTAAAAGCGAACAGCTATCAACGGATGGTGTAATTAGCTGGAATGGTATTAATGATAATAATGAAAAAGCGCCAATAGGAATTTATGTGGTATATATAGAGTTATTTAATTTATCAGGCAAAATAAATAAATATAAACTAAGTTGCACGTTGGCAGGTAAGTTATAAATGCTTCAAGATTTTTTAGCGCTCATATATCCTCGCAACTGCGTGAGTTGCGGAAACTCTTT
>JBEIPP010000022.1:0-26066 GCA_040376995.1 Flavobacteriales bacterium | reverse complement strand
CTGAAACCTCTTCAAAACAGAACGCTTTGCCACTTTTTCTCCTTCATCATAGTGGTTACTATGCTTCAGTCAAAAAAGTGTCTGTTTTATTAAGCTTTCAACTCTCATTACGATTCCTAATGCATAATCTGGGTTAAATACGTTAAAAACGGCGAGGCTTGAATTATTGAGGTAAAAAAAATGCCCACAAGATTGTGAGCATTTTAGTGTAATATTTCTGTCAGTTCGAGCGAAGTCGAGAATATTATAAGCATCTCGACTACGCTCGATGTGACAAACTTAAATATGCTATTAAGCTAAAGCTGCTTTAATAAAGCTCACAAATAAAGGATGAGGATTTTCTACAGTACTTTTATATTCCGGATGAAATTGAACACCAATAAAGAAAGGATGTGTAGGAATCTCAACTATTTCAGCTAATTCAGCAGTTGGATTTAATCCTGATAATACCATTCCTGCATCTTTATACAATTTTGTGTATTCATTATTAAACTCATAACGGTGACGGTGACGCTCATTAATATCCGTTTTACCATAAATTTTATGAGCTAACGTTCCTTCAACAATACGGCAAGGATAAGAACCTAAACGCATAGTTCCTCCCATGTGAGAAATATTTTTTTGCGCTTCTAATAAATCAATCACAGGAGCACTTGTTGCTGGATTCATTTCGCGGCTATGTGCATCTTTCAATCCTAATACGTGACGAGCAAATTCAATCACGGCACATTGCATACCTAAACAAATTCCAAAAAATGGCACTTTGTTTTCGCGTGCATATTTAATAGCCGAAATTTTTCCTTCAATACCACGGTTACCAAAACCTGGAGCAACTAAAATTCCTTTTAAGCCTTTTAATTTTTCTGCAACGTTTTCGTCGGTTAAACTCTCACTATGTATCCATTCTACATTTACTTTGCAGTCATTTACAGCTCCTGCATGTATAAACGCTTCTGCAATGGATTTATAAGAATCTTTTAATTCGACGTATTTACCAACTAAACCAATAGTTGTTGTTTTTGTAGGATTGTGAAATTTATTTAGAAACTGTTTCCATTTATCTAATTTAATTTCTGTTGAATCATTAATATTTAATTTCTTTAAAACAATCTCATCTAATTTTTCTTTTTCCATTAATAATGGAACTTCGTAAATAGTCGAGGCATCTAAAGCTTCAATAACAGCATCAGGTGATACATTACAGAATAAAGCAATTTTTCTTCTGATATCATTACTGATAGCATGTTCCGAACGACACACTAAAATATCTGGTTGAACTCCGTACTCTAATAATAATTTAACTGAGTGTTGTGTTGGTTTTGTTTTTAATTCGCCAGAGGTTGCTAAATAAGGTAAAAGCGTTAAATGTATAACTGTACAATCATCTCCTAATTCCCATTTTAACTGACGAACAGCTTCAATATATGGTAATGATTCAATATCACCTACAGTTCCACCAATTTCAGTAATCACAAATTGATACTGACCAGTTTTGCCTAAAATTTTAATTCTGTTTTTAATTTCGTCTGTAATGTGAGGAATAACCTGAACCGTTTTCCCTAAAAATTCACCTTTACGCTCTTTATCAATCACTGATTGATAAATACGACCAGTAGTTACATTATTTGCTTGAGAAGTAGCAACGTTTAAAAAACGCTCATAGTGACCTAAATCTAAGTCTGTTTCAGCCCCATCATCCGTTACATAGCATTCGCCATGTTCGTAAGGGTTTAATGTTCCTGGATCGATATTGATATATGGATCTAATTTTTGAATAGTTACAGTATACCCACGAGCCTGTAATAATTTGGCTAGAGATGCTGCGATAATTCCTTTTCCGAGAGAAGATGTTACACCGCCGGTAACAAAGATATATTTAGTGTTGATTGACATACAGTTTTTTGTAAACTGTACGTAAAGGTAAGTTATTTTTTTTGAATAGAACCAATGAAATTTAGAGTATTTTATGAAGTCTGTTAACTTTTGTAATGACTTATAAAAACTCGCTTAAAATGCGGCTTCTAAAAAATTGTATTTATAGTATTTCGATAAATACAATTTTTTAGAAGTCATATTTTACTTCAATTTATCTAATTCATCATCGGTAAAATGTTTTGTGGTTTTATCTTTCGAAAATTTATCAGATTTGTAATCTTTTGATTTGTTTTTTGGAATTGATAAACTCGTCCACCCGATAGCTATCGGGTCTGATTTTTTTAGGATTTTAGCATAAAATACCATTTGTCCCACATGATATGGATAATGAGCTAGTTGTCGGTTAATAGCTTCTAAAACCGTATGCCCTTCGTTACGGATATAGATTATTTTATCTAAATCTTCGGGTTTTAAACTGTTTAAAGTATTAAATAAACATTCCCATCCTTGGTTCCATAGTCTTAAAACTTCTATTTTTTTATTTTCTAAAGACTGTTTGTCATGCTGAACTTGTTTCAGCATCTCAGCAGACCCTGAAACGAGTTCAGGGTGACGAGTATGAATAATATTAGTTGACTCGTCAAACTCCCCATCTCTATCACGCCATTCTTTTTCTCCATCGGTCGTTAAAAAATCGGTCCAACGAGAAAGCATATTACCATGTAAATGTTTTATAATAATAGCTATACTATTTGTGTCGTCGTTTAACGAAACAAATAATTGTTCAGGTTCTAATTGCTCTATAGCTTTTTCACCTAAAGTTTTATAATATAAAAACTGGCGGTTGGCGCTTCTTAAAAAATCTTCTGATACGCTCATATTCAAATAAACACCTGACAGGTTTCTGAAACCTGTCAGGTGTATTTTAAATTAGTAGTTAATTAATTTCATCAACTTTTCTTTAAAACGCTCTTTCGGTAAAAAGTTAATTTCTAAATCAGCATTCATTGGCACAGGAGTATCTAAACTTCCTTCACGCATAACTGGTGCGTCAAGGTATTCGAAACAGTGTTCTGTAATTAAAGCGCTTAATTCGCCACCAATGCCACCTGTTAATGTATCTTCATGTAACACAAAAGCACGTCCTGTTTTCTTTACAGAATCATAAATAGCTTGGGTATCTAATGGAGCTAAAGTTCTTAAGTCAATTAAGTCAGCCGAAATTTCTGGATGAGCATTTAATAATTCTAAAGCCCAATGAACACCTAAACCATAAGTGACAATGGTTACTTGATTTCCTTCTTTTACTAAACGTGCTTTACCAAAAGGAATCGTGTAATATTCGTCTAAAATATCTTCATCAATACTTCTGTATAATGCTTTATGTTCAAAGAACATTACTGGATTTGGATCTTCAAAAGAGGCAATTAGCAAACCTTTAGCATCGCTTGGAAAAGCAGGATATGCAATTTTTAAACCTGGTGTTTTAAAAAACCATGCCTCGTTACTTTGGCTATGGAACGGACCAGCAGCAACGCCTGCACCTGTTGGCATACGAACTACGACGTCCGCATTTTGTCCCCAACGATAATGTGATTTAGCTAAGTTGTTAATGATTTGTGTCATTCCTTCCGAAACGAAATCAGCAAATTGCATTTCTACCATCGCTTTATGTTTATTAATAGATAAACCAAAACCAGTTCCTAAAATAGCCGATTCGCATAAAGGAGTGTTACGAACTCTGCCCTTACCAAACTCTTCCATAAAACCATCAGTGATTTTAAATACTCCACCGTAATCAGCAATGTCTTGTCCCATTAATACTAGGTTGTCATGTTTACGCATCGCTAAACGCATACCATCACTAATAGCATCAATTAAGCGTTTGTTAGTTTTTGTGCCTGATTGATTAGAAGTATCTTCAATCGTGCAAGGCATAAATAATTCAGCTACTTCTTTTTCTGTATTTGGAGGAGGCAAGGTTTCAGCATAAGCTAATTCTAAGCCTGCATCAATATCATGTTTAATCTCGTTACGTAATTTTTCAATAATATCTTCTGTTAAAACACCTTCGTCTAATAAAAATTTCTCAAACGTATTCACAGGATCTTTTCTTCCCCACACATCAAATAATTCTTTCGGTACATATTTAGTTCCAGAAGCTTCTTCGTGTCCACGCATACGGAATGTTACACATTCTAATAACACAGGACGAGGATTTTCTCTAATTGATTCTGCTAAATTTTTAACTATTTCATAAACTTTTAATACGTTGTTGCCATCTACAGTTACTCCTTCAATACCATAACCAATGGCTTTATCTGCAAATGATTTACAACGAAATTGCTCGTTGCTTGGCGTTGATAAACCATAACCGTTATTTTCTACAACAAAAATTACAGGTAAGTCCCAAACAGCTGCTGTATTAATACTTTCATGAAAATCTCCTTCACTTGCTCCACCATCTCCACTAAATACAACTGTTACTTTTTTATCACCTTTTAATTTGTTTGCTAAAGCAATACCATCCGCCACGCCTAATTGAGGGCCTAAGTGAGAGATCATCCCAACGATATTATATTCTTGAGTTCCAAAATGAAAACTTCTATCACGGCCTTGAGTAAATCCACTAGGTTTTCCTTGAAACTGACAAAACAAACGATTCATGGGGATGCCACGAGTGGTAAACACACCTAAGTTGCGGTGCATTGGTAAAATGAATTCATCTCTTTGTAATGCTGTTGCTACTCCTACTGAAATAGCTTCTTGACCAATACCGCTAAACCATTTGGCAATTCGACCCTGGCGAAGAAGAATTAACATTTTTTCTTCAATCAATCTAGGAGTTAAAATATTTTTATAGAGTTGTAATAACGTATCGTCTTTTTGTTTGCGTCTATCAAACTTAATTGGAGATTCTGCTGTAATCATTGCTAATAAATTTGTAGCGAAAATACCAATTTTAGGTTACTTTTGGAGATAATTCATGAATAAATTACAACACATAGTTAACAATAAATGGTTTCCTGTCATGTTTTTTATGTTGGCTATTTCTATTAGTGTTTTCCAGCATTATAGAGTTTTTTCACTAGATGTTATCGGCTATCATAGTTGGCGACAAACTCAAACTCAAACAGTTATTAATAATTTTTATAAAGTAGATTTTAATATTTTGAATCCAAGATTAGATGATTTGCATTATCCAGATGGAATTTTCAGAATGGAATTTCCTTTAGCACAATGGTTAGTAGCCAGTTTGTATAAAATATTTGGGAGTCATTTATATATTACGCGCCTGTTCTTTTATATTACAACGTTTATTTCTGTTTTTGGGATGTTTAAGTTAACGTTTGAGTTAACAAAAAATAAATTGACAAGTTTATTGACAGCTTGGTTTTTTTTGTTTTCTCCAGTTATTTACTATTATTCTGTAAATCCATTACCAGATAATTTGGCTTTATGTTTTGGCATTTGGTCTATTTATTTTTGGACTAAGTATTTGAAGCAACAAAAAAAACATTTGTTTATAGTAAGTTGCATTTTACTCGCATTAAGTGCAGCTGTTAAATTGCCATTTATTGTTTTTGGAGCTATGTATTTATCAAAATTTTACGATAAACATGCACTTAAAACTATAAATATTAAATATGTTTGGGTTCCTTTTTTGATAATGATTCCTACTTTGCTTTGGTACGCATGGGTTATTCCAACATGGGGAGGAAACGGTGTTGTAAGAGGAATAATAGACAACGATAAAACGATTTTACAGTTGTTAGATATTATTCAATTCAATTTATTTTCTACTATGCCTGAATTATTAGTAAACTATGCTACTGTTCCTTTATTGATTATTGGATTTTATTTTTTGATTAAGAAATTAAATATTAAAAATGTGATTCATCGTTCTTATATTTTTATAGCTATTTTGTTAATTATTTATTTTTTATATGAAATGCATTTGATTGATAAAGTTCATGACTATTACCTGTTTCCTTTTTTACCAATGCTGTTCTTAGTAGTTGCATATGCTATTCATACAATATTTTATAGTCCATCATCAATTTTCAAATACTTAATATTATTAAGTTTCTTAATATCGCCAATAACATCCTATTTAAGATGTAATAGTAGGTGGAATATTGAGTCTCCTGGTTTTACGAAAGATTTTTTATCATGTAAAAAGCAATTACAAAAAATCATTCCAGTTTCTTCTAAAGTGATTGTATTTGGAGACGATTCGAGAAGTATTGTTCTTTATCACTTGCAAAGAAAAGGATGGAGTTTAGGACAACATGGAATAAAGGATGAAGATTTCGAAGAAGGAATTAAAAGAGGTGCTACCTTTGTCATTTCAGATTGTCAAGTGGATACAAATCAAGTTTTTCAAAGACACGTATCAGATTTATTATTTAAAAGAAACGATGTGAAATTATATTTAGTAAAATGAAAAAGATATTTCTTTTATTAGTAATAACATTTAACTCCCAAGCTCAAGTTATGTGGCAGATTAAATCTGATACAACACAAAAATGGTACTACCAGGATGGAGATGAGTTTAATGGATATGCCATTAACGAAGAAAAATGGTATTTAGGCATGCCATGGGGAAATTTTACAATGATACAAGATTTATATTTTTCTCCTGAGAATGTCGTCATGAAAGACGGAATTGTTTCCTTTATCGCAAAAAATGAAAAAGGTATTTATCCAATCAATGAATGGGAAATTAAACAAGATTATTTAAAGAAAACTGGAAAAAAAGTAGTAGATGGAAAATATGAAGTAGAATACACAGCTGGTTTGATTTCTTCTAAGAAACGTTATAAGAATGGTTATTTTGAATTGAGGTTTAAGGCAAATAGTGAGAAAGGTATATGGCCAGCATTTTGGTTATTTGGCGGAGAACCGAATGAAGAAATTGATTTTTTTGAATTAAAAGGTGAAAGAGATAATCAATTACATTTGGATGTTCATTGCCCAAAAGGTTGCGAAGACTTTAAAGGCGGCTTTTTAAATTTGAAAAAAGGTTGGGGTGCTTGGTTAAAAACAAATCAAAGTTTAGCAGATGGTTGGAATATAATTTCTGGTGAATGGCAACCTAATTATGTGAAATTCTTTTTAAATGGGCAGCCAATAGGCTATTTTGAAGGGAATTTTAAAACAGCACAAACTTTAATTATAAATACTTCAGTGGCAAAAGATGGAGAAGCATTTAATCCAGGTCCAGATGAAAAAACAAAATGGCCTAATACTTTTGATGTAGATTATGTGAGAGTATGGAGTAAAGAAGATACTATTTATGATGTAAAAAATAAGTATAAATTGTTTGAATACTCCCCTTATACTCTAGATAGTTTAAGTTTATATCAAACACAGTTAAAGAGAAAGGTGAATTATGTATACGATAAAAAAGAGTTGAATAATGAATTAGGAACAATCACTTTATTACCAGTATTTTATAATAAATATAGCCTTTCAATATCAGGTAAAAAATTAGGAAAAATTCAAGTAGATATTATTGATAGATTTAATGCTAAAGTTGCGGGGTTTAAGATTGAAAATGTGGAGTATAACGTCATGGATTTAAGTGCTTTGCCAACAGGTCCATATAAAGTTAAGATATCTCTATTAAATAAAATTTTGATTCAAGAAATTCCAGTTCTTAATCCCAAACAAATTGGTATTCAAAACTAATGCAAGATTTTTTAGTAATATTTAGTTTGCTAGCTTCTATTACATATTTAGGTTATAGAGCATACAAATCATATCACAAAAAAAAATGTGGAGATGATAATTGTGGTTGTAAATAATTTATTTTATTGCCTTTAAACTCAAATCCATGCTTTTTACATGATGAGTTAAAGCTCCAACAGAAATAAAATCAACACCGCATTTAGCATAGCTTGTAATGGTTTTTTCGGTAATGCCTCCCGAACTTTCAATCTCAAATTTATTTCCAATTAATGCTACCGCTTTTTTTGTGTCTGCAATACTATAATTATCTAACATAATGCGCTGAAATCCTCCTTTATTTAAAATCAATTTCACATCATTTAAAGTGCGAGTTTCTACTTCAATTGGTAATTTCTTTTTTGTTTTCTTGAGATAGGTATGCGCAGCATCTAAAGCTTCGATAATACCACCAGCAAAATCAATATGATTATCCTTTAACATAATCATATCATATAAACCAAAGCGATGATTGGATCCGCCGCCAATTACTACTGCCCATTTTTCAAAAAAACGAAATCCAGGAGTTGTTTTACGAGTATCAATCACTTTTGTTTTAGTTCCTTTACAAAGTTGTTGTAAGTGATTTGTTTTTGTAGCTATACCGCTCATGCGTTGCATCACATTTAAAACTAAACGCTCAGCAGTCAATAGTTTTTGAGAACTGCCTTCTACTATAAAAGCAATATCTCCCACTTTTACAGCGGTTCCATCATTAATGAAAGTGGTAATTTTAAATTTAGGATCAATAATTTTAAAAATTTCTTTTGCAGCTTCTACGCCAGCCAATATACCATTTTCTTTTACTAGTAAATGACATTTGCCTTTTTTGTTTGCTGGGATAGTTGCTAGCGCAGAATGATCTCCATCACCTACATCTTCTTGTAAGGCATTTTGTACAAAAGTTTTAAAATTGAAATGTTTTTTGTGTTGTAAAATGTAATTAGTCATTATCGTTCTCTATTCTGAACTGCGAAATTACGTTTCCTCTCACTAATATGGAAATTCTAAATTTCCCATTATTGGTATCTAGAGTTCCAGTGATAAATTGTTGGTTGCCATTAACGATACTTGTATGCGAAGTTTGATAACCTTTAACCTTGTGTTTGATGAAAAAATCTTGGATTAAAGCTTGAGTTTGTGATTTACTTAATAAATCTTCCTGATCTAATACTTTGATGGATACTTTATCTGCAAAGTGCTTAACTAGTTCGGATACGTTACCTTGTTTTAGGGCATTAGCCACATCATCAGGAATATCTTTTATTGTAAAAGATAAAGCGAAGAGGCTAATTAAAGTTATAACGAATAGTTTCATTAATATTGTGTGATTTTTACAACTAAATGCAATTATTGTGCCTAAAACTACGTAAATAGCGCTAATTAATGAAAATACTTTTGATTCAAATAGAAAAAACAACTGATTCATACCTTATGGAAGGTGTTAAAATATACACTGAGCGATTAAAAAATTATGTGTCGTTTAGCACCGAAACCATATCAATGCCAAAAAATATTCGACAAAAGCCCTTTGATGAACAGAAAAGGGCAGAAGCCTTAGAGATACAAAAACTACTTGATCCATCTGATTTTTTAGTTTGTATGGATGAACATGGGAAACAATTTACTTCACTTCAATTCGCAGACTTCTTAAATAAAAGAATGGTTTCTGGTTGTAAACGGGTTGTTTTTTTAATTGGCGGACCTTTTGGGATTGATAAATCAATTTTAGATAAAAGTTCTTATGTCTTATCTTTATCAAATATGACATTTTCTCATCAAATGATTCGTTTGTTTTTTTGTGAGCAATTATATCGAGGCTTTTCAATCCTTAAAAATGAAAAATACCATCATGAGTAGATTAGAATAAATGAATAATTAAAAAGTTATAATTAAAAATAAAGCGTTTTTACACTTTTTAAATTTTAACTTTAAACTTTTGAATTAGTTTTTATTTTCTCTTGATTACTTTATGCGCAGCATTAATAATATCAATAGTGTCTAATTTATATTTAGTCATTAATTCGTCAGGATTTCCGCTTTCTCCAAAGCTATCATCAACAGCAACAAACTCTTGTGGCGTAGGAGTATGGCGAGATAATAGTTGAGCAACGCTATCTCCTAAACCACCATTCATTTGATGTTCTTCGGCAGTAACTACACATTTAGTTTTTGCAATAGATTTTAAAATGGCTTCGCTATCTAAAGGCTTAATGGTATGAATATTAATAATCTCCGCAGATATTCCTTGCTCAGCTAATTTTTCTCCAGCTTCAATTGCTTTCCATACTAAATGACCAGTAGCAATAATCGTTACATCAGTTCCTTCATTTAACATGACAGCTTTACCAATTTCAAATTTTTGATCAGCAGGTGTAAAGTTAGGAACCGTAGGACGACCAAAACGTAAATACACAGGGCCTTCATAATCAGCAATAGCAATCGTTGCTGCTTTTGTTTGATTATAATCGCAAGGATTAATCACACACATGTGCGGTAACATTTTCATTAATCCAATATCTTCTAATATTTGGTGGGTAGCTCCATCTTCACCTAATGTTAAACCAGCATGGGAAGCGCAGATTTTTACATTCTTTCCAGAGTAAGCAACACTTTGACGAATTTGATCATACACACGACCTGTACTAAAGTTTGCAAATGTTCCAGTGAAAGGAATTTTTCCACCAATGGTTAAACCAGCAGCAATACCAATCATATTCGCTTCTGCAATTCCTACTTGAAAAAATCGATCAGGATTTTCTGCTTTAAAAGCATCCATTTTTAATGAGCCAATTAAATCGGCACATAATGCTACTACATTAGGATTAGTTTTTCCAAGTTCTGATAAACCAGCTCCAAATCCTGAGCGAGTGTCTTTTTTTTCGGTATATGTATATTTTTTCATAGTGGATATTAGAAGTTTCAAATCTATATAAAATGCTAATGAATCAAAGGTTTTTACAGGCAGATGTTATTATATTTTTTACACAATTTTCATCTACAAATCGTTGATTTTTAATGTACTGTTAAGTTAATTCAATTTATATATTATTTGTATCAGTATATTAATACAAAATAATATATTTATGTACTATTATACTTAAATAAAATTACATATATTTGTACTATAAAATTAAGTGAAATGAGGAAAGATGTGTTTAAGCAGTTGATATTGGATAGTGTCGAAAAAAGCTACACACACATAGTTAGTAGAACTACTCCATTAAAAATATATGAAAATAAAGCCAATTGTATCATAGGAGTGAGAAGATGCGGTAAAACATCCTTAATGCAAAATACTATCATACAGCTTCGTGAAAAATCAAAGCCCGAAAATGCTATTTATATAAATTTAGAAGACGATCGTTTATATCCTTTGCAATTAAGCGATTTAAATGATTTTATAGAAAGCTATTACGAGTTATATCCCAAAAACAGAAACCATAAGGTGCATTTTTTTATAGATGAAATACAATTGGTAGAAGGGTGGGAAAAATTAGTACGACGATTATTAGATACTGAAAATTGTAATTTAATCATAAGCGGTTCGTCAGCTAAATTATTAAGTAAAGAAATACATACTTCATTACGCGGCAGAAGCATAAGCCGAGAAGTTTACCCGTTGAGTTTTTTAGAGTATTTGCAATTTACCAATGTTGATTCAAAAACCAAAAGCACAAAAAATATATCGTTTATAAAACATGCTTTGCAAGATTATTTATTTAAAGGTGGCTTTCCTGAATTGGTTTCGTTTGAAGAAGAGGAGGCACGAAAATTTTTACAAGAATATAAAGACTTAATCATATTTAGAGATCTAATAGAGCGTTACAGCATACGAGAAGTTGCCCCTTTGCGCTATTTGATAAATTATTTATTTAAAAATAGAAGCACATTAGTGAGTATAAACAGATTGCATAACGATTTAAAAAGTCAAGGAATATCATTAAGCAAAACAACCTTATATGATTACATGGCTTATTTGCAAGATTGCTATGCCATACAATCAGTACCTATGTTTTCGCAATCGATAAAAGAGCAAAACAGAAATCCTCAAAAAATATATGCTATAGATAATGGATTTGGTTTAACAGCCAGTATCAATAAAGAGTACGGTAAAAATTTTGAGAACACGGTGTTTCTGCATTTAAAATTAATGCATCATTGTGATGTGTTTTATTACAAGGGCAACCAAGAGGTTGATTTTTATTTGCCAGATAAAAAGCTTTTAGTAAATGTAAGTTATGATATAAGTGATGTTAAAACGTTTGAAAGAGAAATAAAAGGCTTGCAGGAAGCGATGACAGAATTAAAACTAACTAATGCGTATTTAATAACAGATAACAAAAAAGAAACCATCGTTGTAAAAAAACAAACCATACACATCGTCCCTTTGTGGGAATGGTTGTTGGAATAGCTTGTTTAATTCAATTTTACATTAGTCGTTACAGCAGATGTTACCGTAAATTTTCTTTCAATCGTATTGGTGGTTTGTTTGGCGTTCTCGTATCTAAATTCCATCTTATAATTGCCAGGTTGAAGATAAATAATTTCGTTTTGTAAACTTGTATTTAAATTACAAACCCAAGTCATTTTTTTTTCCATCATCCGCAAAAATACTTCCGTAACCGTTCCCTCCTTTTACAATATAAACATTGCCTGATGTTGGGACTTTAATGGTATTAGTAGTACTTTGCTGGATTTCGACATCATTTAATTTAATACGAGGAAGTGTTAATATTTCTAAGTCATATTTGCCCACAATATATTTATCAGTCTTTCCAAAATCCTGAATGTTTAACGTATTCATTTCCCCCTTTTTACGAACGACACAAGTTGGGAAATATTTACTTAAAGTTCCATCTAATTCTAATTTTAAATAACCTTGAGGCGCATCAACTGGAATCACATTATGTTTCCCTTTTTCGATTGTAATATTTTTCTTTTCTACAGGAGGAATAGTATGAACCATAATATCATAAGTTAAATTGGGACTCAATACTAAGGTATCTGGATTTCCTCTGTGATTTAATGTGTGTAAATAATTGTATTTTATTTGTTTTGTGTTAGTGTCATAAAAAGTCATGTTTACATCAGTTTCAGTAGGTTTTTTAGTGATGTCTAATAAATCTACCTGAACGGTTGTTTGAGAAATTGCCTCTGTTAAAACTAGGTTTAAAACATCTTTAAAGTTGGCTTCATTACTTACATCATAAAATTTGCCCATGCAGCCAAATACATCTGCAAATTTTACATCTAAACCAACACCAATAACAAAAGGACGAAGAAAAATGCCTTTACGTTGTAATTCTGCCGAAACTTCACACGGAACTCCGCCACACTCTTCAATACCATCTGTAATTAAAATAATAATATTGCGGCAATTACTACAAGGGGTAAAATCAGTAGCACTTTCTCCTAAAGAATAAGCTATAGGAGTTGTGCCTAATGGTTCTAATTTTTGAATGCGTTGTTTGATTAACGGCGCCGATTTTGAGGCAGTTGCAAAAGGTACTTCTAACTTAGTGTCTTTACAGTTACGTTCAGGTTTAATAAAAGTTTGATGTCCGTAACAACGAAGCGCTAATTCTAAATTGGGAATAGCTTTTAAGCTATCTAAAAATTCCCCCATAATTTTTTTAGCCACCTCAATTTTGATGTTACTATTCCACGGAGCATACATGCTGTAGGAATCATCAAAAATAAAGAGGATGCGATTAGTAGGTTGAGCTTTTGTTACTATACATAATACTATAAACATACAAGTGAGTATAGTAGTATGTATATAGTTGATTTTATATTTAAGAGCCTGTTTCACCTTTTTTTATTTTTTAAAATATTTAGTCCTTATGAAAAGCAATGCAGGTTTTTCAATATAAGTTGAAATCAAATAAGAGAAAAATCCAATAATAATTAGTGTTAATAGTATTGTTATCGGGTAATTAATACCACATTTTATGTTTAAAACGGGGATGATCAAATCATTTCCAACGACTTTGTGTAATAAATATAGTACATATGATATACTCCCTAAAAATAAGGTGTATTTGTTTACTATAAAATTAAGTTTATTGAATATATATAAAATAAATGCAAAATATATAATAGACAATGTTATGAAATAACTGCTAAATGTTATATAGCCGCGATTAAAGTATAGAGGTTCAAAAATATATAATTGTAGTATAAAGCTAATTAATAATAGTAACCATCTTGTAGGTGTTTTTTTGTCGAATTTCAATTTGTAAAATAAAATACCGGAAAAAAATAATGGAAAAAAAATTAATAATGGAATTGAGGATAAAAAATCGTTTGCAGGTTTTGTATTAAAGAGATCAAAAATAAAATATCTATAAAAGAAAGAGAATATTAAGCAAAAGACCCCTGTTAATTCAATATATTTTTTTTGATTGAAAAATAAAAACAATAACACGAAACAATAAAATTGCAGTTCTAATATTAGTGTCCAATAAGATCCATCAATATTATCTTGATTTAAATAAAACTGGAACATGCTTAAATTGGCAAAATAGGTTTTACCTAAATGAGCAAAGCTTGAATTTGAAATTTTAAAATAGCCGGCAATAAGTATTGAAATTGTTGTAATTGAAACACAGGTCCAATAGGCAGGATATAATCTCGAAAATCTATTAATTAAAAATAATTTCCAGTTTGGCGTATTTTCTATGGTAAGTAAAATAACAAAGCCACTAATTATAAAAAATAAATCAACTCCGATACATCCAATACCAAATTCAAAAGTTTTATCGAGTTTGTCGGTTGTGTAATGAAATAGTACAACCATCAATGCAGCTATGCCTCTTAGAGCATCTAATTCGTAAATTCTATTTTTAAACATTTAGATGAAATCTAAGATCAAATTTTAATAATCTCCCAGAGTTTCTTCTAACTGACCTAAAGCTTTTGCTAATTGCTCATCATTTGGAGCAGAGCCATGCCATTTATGAGTGCCCATCATAAAATCAACACCAGCACCCATTTCAGTTTTCATAATGTTAACGATTGGTTTACCTTTGCCAATGAAAGTTTTAGCTTTTGCTAAACCTTCAATCACAGAAACCATATCATTTCCTTTTTCGGTTTCAATAACTTGCCAACCAAATGCTTCGAATTTCGCTCTTAAATTACCTAATGATAATACATTTTCAACATCACCATCAATTTGGCGTCCGTTATAGTCAATAGTAGCAATGTAATTATCTACTTTATTGGCAGAGGCGTATAATGCAGCTTCCCAAATTTGACCTTCTTGTAATTCTCCATCACCATGTAAACTGTAAATGATAGAATTATCTTTATTTAATTTTTTGGCTAAAGCAGCACCAATTGCCACGCTCATACCTTGACCTAATGACCCACTAGCAATACGTACGCCCGGTAAATGTTCGTGAGTAGTTGGGTGGCCTTGTAAACGAGTGTTTAAACGGCGGAATGTTTTTAATTCTTCTACTGGAAAATATCCGCAACGTGCTAATACACTGTAATATACAGGGGAAATGTGTCCGTTACTTAAGAAAAACAAATCTTCACCTTTACCATCCATGGTAAAGTTTTTTGGATTATGATTCATAACACCATTATATAAGGCTACTAAAAAATCTGTACAACCTAGCGAACCGCCTGGATGGCCTGAGCTAACAGCATGAACCATGCGAACGATATCGCGGCGAACTTGAGTGGACAATTTTTGAAGTTGTAAAATATCTGCCATAAGTATTGATTTTGCTGCAAAAATAGCATTTGATTACCCTATATCATCGTAATGTTGATAATAATATCAGGATGTTAAAAAATAAAAGGGGATTAGGTTTTATACACAATAAAAACAGTCTAATTGTTAAAAACTGCCCAACAATGCTACTATTTATAGCAAAGCTTAGTAATGCATTTTAATATATTTGCAAATTAATTATTAATTATTCCTAGTTTGAGGTTTCAGGTTATTAACCAGAAACGTGAAATTGGAAACATCAAATAGAAAAATATGGCTTTAAAATGTGGAATTGTTGGGTTGCCAAATGTTGGAAAATCGACCTTGTTTAATTGTTTAAGTAATGCAAAAGCGCAAGCGGCAAATTTTCCGTTTTGTACAATTGAACCAAATGTGGGTGTTATTACTGTTCCTGATGAACGTTTAAATAAATTAGCTGAATTAGTAAAACCTCAAGCATTGCAACCAACTACTGTTGAGATTGTGGATATTGCAGGTTTAGTAAAAGGTGCAAGTAAAGGCGAAGGTTTAGGGAATAAGTTCTTAGCTAACATTCGTGAGTGTAATGCTATTTTACATGTGTTACGTTGCTTTGATGATGATAATATTATCCATGTAGATGGAAATGTAAATCCTGTGCGTGATAAGGAAATTATTGATACAGAATTACAGTTAAAAGATTTAGAAGCAGTAGATGCTAAACTAAAAAAGTTTGAAAAGCAAGCTAAAACAGGTAATGATAAAGATGCTGTAAAAACATACGCCGCTTGTTCGAAATTAAAAGAAACGTTAGAGAGCGGAAAATCAGCTCGTGCTTGTCTGTTAGAGGAAAGCGAATTACCATTTATTCAAGACTTGCATTTATTGACAATTAAACCAGTAATGTATGTGTGTAACGTTGATGAAGCGTCTGCAAAAACTGGTAACAAATATGTTGATGCTGTTAAAGAAGCCGTAAAAGGAGAGGGCGCAGAAATATTAGTAATTACGGCTGCTATGGAAAGCGAAATTTCATCTTTAGAAACATATGAAGAAAAACAAATGTTTTTAGCTGAAATGGGATTAGATGAACCAGGTGTAAACAAATTAATTAAACAAGCATATAGTTTATTAAAACTACAAACTTACTTTACAGCAGGTGTAAAAGAAGTTCGTGCTTGGACTATTGAAAAAGGAATGACAGCGCCTCAAGCAGCAGGCGTGATTCATACCGATTTTGAAAAAGGTTTTATTAGAGCTGAAGTAATTGCATACAATGATTATATTCATTACGGTTCAGAAACCGCTTGTAAGGAAGTTGGAAAATTAAAAGTTGAAGGTAAAGAATACGTTGTGAATGATGGTGATGTTATGCATTTTAGGTTTAATGTTTAGTCTTTTTATATTTAATGCAAAGTAAAAATTTTATAGTTGTTTTATTTGTAATAATGTGTTCTTTAATTAAGGGGCAAACAATGTCTTCTTTAAAGATAAAGGATTATAAATCTAAAGTTGATTCTTTGCCTTTTTTTGTTTATGATATTGAGGAATTAGATACTTTAATAATTTTCAATAGAAGAATTCCTCCAGCCGCTGAAGCTTCAGGTGCCAATTGTTATCGTCTTGCCAGTTTCATGGTTGATAAACATGGTAAAATTAACTCAATAAAACATCTTAGTTCAGAAATCGATTTGCCTAAAGGTCGTTATTTTAAAAAAGATGAATCAGAGGCACAATTACATTTATTTTTTAAAACTGAAACGGAAAGACTAATAAATTTAACAGAAGGTCTTTGGTTTTCTGATTCAATTAGATCAACAGGCAAGGTGTTCATAAAAATATCTTATTACAGTTCATCACATGACGAGATGGAGAAAAAGAGAAATCAGAACATGATTTTAATGACTACAGGAGCAGAATCAAATCTTTTAAAAAAGGAATTATATAATTATGGAGTTAAAAAATTTCAATTAAAAAAAATGCTCTTAGCTAAAGTGTATTTTGAGCAATTCTTAGAATATTATCCAAAGGATATTGATGCACATTACAACTTGGCATCCTGTTATTATAAATTAAAAAGTACAGAAAAAGCATGTTTGCAATGGAAAGCTTGTCTCGAATTAGGTGATGCTACTGTGCAAGAACAAATTTTAAAATATTGTAAATAAATTATTAAAAAAAGAGAATATGAATAATCACGAAATTGATTACAAATTATTTGGCGAAGAAATGCAATGTGTGGAGGTAGAATTAGATCCACAAGAAGCAGTAATAGCTGAACCAGGAAGTTTTATGATGATGACAGATGGCATCCAAATGGAAACACTATTTGGGGATGGAAATGAATCTGGATTTATGAGTAAATTATTTTCGGCGGGAAAACGATTGTTAACTGGCGAAAATTTATTTATGACTGTTTATACAAATAATTCCAACCAAAAAAGACAAGTGACTTTTGCTGCTCCTTATGCTGGTAAAATTATTCCTATGGATTTATCTAAATTAGGAAATAAAATAATTTGTCAAAAAGATAGTTTTTTATGTGCTGCTAAAGGTGTGTCAGTTGGAATTGAATTTCAAAAGAAATTAGGGACTGGTTTATTTGGTGGCGAAGGGTTCATCATGCAAAAATTAGAAGGTGACGGTTTAGCTTTTGTGCATAGTGGTGGACATGTTATTGAAAAACAATTGCTATCTGGCGAAGTTTTAAAAGTAGATACTGGTTGTATAGTCGCATTTACAAGTGATGTGCAATATGATATTCAATTTGTTGGAGGTGTAAAAAATACTTTGTTTGGTGGCGAGGGAGTGTTTTATGCGGTGCTTCGTGGGCCAGGTAAAGTGTGGATTCAAACTTTACCAATTAGTCGTTTAGCTGGAAGGATTTTATCTTATGGTAAAGGTTCAAGAAAAGAAGAAGGAAGTATTTTAGGAGGATTAGGCAATTTATTAGATGGAGATTAAAAAAGTACGAAGTTAGAAGTCAGATTTAAGAATTGTATTTCTTAAATCTTAAATTTTAAATCTTAAATTAAAAATGGCAAAAGAAATAGCAAGTTATAACGAAGACAGTATTAAATCCCTTGATTGGAAAGAGCATATCCGTATGCGTCCTGGGATGTACATTGGTAAGCTTGGAGATGGATCTGCTTTTGATGACGGTATTTATGTTCTCATCAAAGAGGTGATGGATAACTCCATTGATGAGTTTATGATGGGCGCCGGAAAGAAAATTGAAGTGGCTGTAAAAGATGGTGCTGTTTCTATTCGAGATTATGGCCGTGGTATTCCATTAGGAAAGGTTGTTGAGGTTGTTTCTAAAATAAACACGGGTGGTAAATACGATAGCGATGCCTTTAAAAAATCAATTGGTTTAAATGGTGTAGGTACAAAAGCAGTAAATGCTTTATCAATAAATTTTAAAGTAACTGCTTTTCGTGATGGTCAATCAAAAACGGCAGAGTTCTCATGTGGTAACTTAGTTAAAGAATCTAAGATTGAAAAAACAAATGAAGCCAACGGAACTTATGTAGAGTTTAGACCAGATGATACAATCTTTAAAAAATACCATTACGTTCATGAGTACATCGATAAGATGTTATGGAACTATGCGTTCTTAAACACAGGCTTAACTCTAACATTTAATGATCAAGTATATAAATCAGATAATGGTTTAAAAGATTTATTAGAAAAAAATATTACTGGCGAAATTTTATATCCTATCGTTCATTTAAAAGGTGATGATATAGAATTAGCGATGACGCATAGCAACGAACATTATTCGGAAGAATATTATTCTTATGTAAATGGTCAGTACACAACACAAGGAGGAACACATCAAGCAGCATTTAGAGAAGCGGTTGTAAAAACCATTCGTGAGTTTTACAAAAAAGATTTTGATCCAGCAGATGTTCGTAAATCAATTATTGCAGCTGTTTCAGTTCGTGTACAAGAGCCAGTGTTTGAATCGCAAACAAAAACAAAATTAGGTTCTCAAGAAGTTGCTCCAGGTGGACAAACCATGCGTTCGTTTGTTGGAGATTTTATCAAACAACAATTAGATAATTATTTACATAAAAATCCAGAAACAGCCAGAGCTATTGAAGCTAAGATTGTTGCTAATGAAAGAGAGCGTAAAGAATTATCTGGTATTCAAAAATTAGCGCGTGAGCGTGCTAAAAAATCGAACTTACATAATAAAAAATTACGTGATTGTAGAGTGCATTTAGATGAAGTGAAAAATGCTCGTGCTCATGAAACAACTTTGTTTATTTGTGAGGGTGATTCGGCAAGTGGTTCTATTACTAAAACACGTGATGTAAATACTCAAGCTGTATTTAGTTTAAAAGGAAAACCTTTAAATTCTTTCGGATTAGGTAAAAAAATAGTGTATGAAAACGAAGAGTTTAACTTATTACAAGCTGCTTTAAATATTGAAGATAGTTTAGAAGATTTAAGATATAACAACGTCGTCATTGCTACCGATGCCGATGTGGACGGAATGCATATTCGTTTGTTATTATTAACCTTCTTCTTGCAGTTTTTCCCTGATTTAGTAAAAAATGGACATGTGTATATTTTACAAACACCTTTATTCCGTGTGCGTAATAAAAAAGAAACCGCTTATTGCTATAGCGATGAAGAGCGTAAAGCAGCCATTGCAAAATTAGGTCCTAAGCCGGAAATTACTCGATTTAAGGGATTAGGTGAGATTTCTCCTGATGAGTTCAAACACTTTATCGGAAAAGATATTCGTTTAGAGCCAGTATTGTTAGATCAACAAGCATCTATCCAACAATTATTAAGTTATTACATGGGTAAAAATACTCAGGATAGACAAGAGTTTATTATTGAAAATTTAAGAATCGAAGTTGACGCGGAAGAAGATTTATTAAAATAAGTTAAAATATCTATATTTGAAAATTAGGAACAGTATTTGAAATAACATTACGTATAAAACTATAAATTATATAAACCAAAACAAAATCAAATGAAAACAATTAAATTATTAGCGATACCTGCATTTGCATTATTGGTAGTTATTGGATGTAAATCTAAAAAACCAGTGTCTGTTGCCAAACAAGAAGGATTAATAGAAATTTCTACTCCTTTTGATTCAAAAGAATACAGAAGTGATGAAGAAAACTTTAGATCAAAACAATCTGGTAAATCTCCTGATTTAGCAACTGCAAAAAAGATTGCTTATCAAAATGCGAGAGCTGAAATGGCTTCTAATATCAATGCCACAGTTAAAAGAGTTACTGATCAGTATACTAACCAAAGAACTGTTGGTAATACACAGGAATTTGAAAATAAATTCGAAGAATTAGCAAGAGAGGTTGTTAATCTAGAAATGTCTAACGTGAAAGAATTAGGACAAAAAACATTTCAGGATCCTTCTGATAAATCTTATATCGTTTGGATTGCATTAGAAGCAAACAAAAAAAGTGTATTTGATAAAATTGATGCTAAAATATCAAGTGATGCCAAATTAAAATTGGATTATGATAAACAAAAATTCCAACAAATTTTTGATGCCGAAATGAAAAAAATGGCTGAAGAAGGACGCTAAAATTATCTAATATAATAAAGAGCATCTGAAAAGATGCTCTTTAACTTTTATTCAATGACTAAATATCTTATTAAAACAGTAGTATGTATTTCTATAGCAGTCTTTGTGTCTTGCACAGGCTCTAAAAAATATTTTAAAGCTGCTGAAAAATTAGAAAAACAAGGTTTAGTGAGCGAGGCTGCTGAATATTATTATGTTTCACTTGAACGTAAAAATAATAATACAGATGCCCGGATAAAATTAAAAGAAGTGGGTCAGAAACATGTTAATTCATTGGCATCAAGCTTTTTCAGAGAATACAATACACAACAGTACGAAAAATCTATTGAAACATTTGATCAATTAAAAGCATTTACTTATAAATCATCATTATTAAGTGTTGATTTAAATTATCCTCAAGCTTATCAGGATGATTATAATAAATCAGTGGCTTATTATTTAAACAAAAATTACCAGGAAGCATTAAAAAGCATCAATCAAAATAATTTTGATTTGACATTAAAATATATTGCAAAAATAAAAAAATACGACGCTAATTATAAAAAAACAAAGGAACTTGAACTAACTGCTACCTGCGAACCATTGTATTTATTAGCAGTTAGAGACCTTGAATCTAAAAACTATGCTAATGCACAAGTAAATTTAAATTCCATAAATTTAATTACTACATCTTATAAAGACGCAAAAGAATTGTTGGATTTAACGAATGATATATTAAAAAAGAGTTTTATCATTTTTCAACCACAAAACTCCCCCGAAAAAGACATCGAAGAGAATTTATTTAATAAATTTATTGAACTATCCTATCAACGTACCAACAAAATAAAGTTAATTAACAATTCACCATTTTTGTTTATGCCAGGTGCTGGAGATATTGCAAGCGCAGGGAATATTGATTTAATACAAGCTATCAGAAAAGCAACAGGAGCAGACTATTTTTATGTGTATGATGTTAGTAATAAAAAAGAAGTTGAAACTCCACCAACCAAAGTAGCATCTATTTGCTATGAAAAATTTATAGTAAAAAAAGATACAGTATTTGTTACTGAATATAAACCGATGAATTATAATCAGATAAAAGCCAAACGTTCTTATTCTTATGATTATAAATTTAAATTGATCGACGCTGTAACAAATCAGGTAGTAAGTTCCCGAAATGAAAATTGCATTACCACTGATAACATTGATTATAATGAATTTGTTAAACCTCTTAAAATACCTTTGGGAGGTTATACGCCAAGTTACAATGTCAGCAATTATTTTCCTTATAATCCCGTATTAACAAATCCGATTAATCAATTTAATCCAACAAGTTGGAGATCAAGTTTTAGTAGTAGAAAGGAATTAAAACCTTTTTCTAATTTAAAAGCTGAAACTGATAAAAAAGCAATTGATTTATTTTCTAATACTTTACTTTCTTTTACATCAAGATAATAATGAAAACCATATTTACATATTTACTTTTTTGTTTTTTCTTAATAGTAAATACAACTATTATTTCTCAAACTACTGAAGCAGTTTTAGCACCTGGTTGGGTAACTAAACGCCCGGTAAATAGTTCTAAATTTATTGGCATAGGTGTAGCAGATAAAACTTCCGGGAATAACTATCAGGGTGAAGCCAAAAAAAATGCCTTGTTCGATTTGTCTTCAGAAATTAAGGTAGATATTTCTTCAAACTCTATTTTATATACAGTTCAAAACAACAATCAGTTTAACGAGAATTTTAATTCTTTAATTAAACTGAGTAATACGGATAATATAGAAGGATATAAATTAGTGGATGCCTACGAAAATGAAAAACAGTACTGGCTGTATTATGAGTTAGATAAACAAGAATATGAAAATCAGAAAGCAAGAAAGAAACAACTTATTATTGCAAAAGCGGTAAACTTAATTAATATTTCTTTTGTTGATGAAAAAGATGGAAATTTCACAGGTAGTTTAAAAAAACGAATTCAGGCCTTTGGTATATTAAGTCCTTATTTAAACGAAGAATTAGCGTTTGAAACAACCAATAACGTGAAAAATATTTTTGAATTATCTAATACCATTCAAAAACAGTTACAAACAATAATACTTACCACATCTAAAACGAACCAAATAATTAAGCCTTATCAGCCTAGCTATAAGCCTGTTTCGTATAAATTGATTTTAAAAAATAAAAATCCATTAGTAGATTTCCCATTTATTGTAAAGTCCGATAACGAAAATGTAAGAATTATTGAAGAAGCTTCCAGTAATACATTAGGAGATCTTGAAATCAATATTAAACACGTTAAACCTTTAAATCAGGAAATTTACTTTACATTAAATCCGGATATTGATAAATTAATGAATGGTGATAGTGTGAGTAGAACATCGATTATTTTATTGAAACAATTTATCGAAACACCTCAGTTAAAAGCTTTTGCAAATGTTTCTCCAATTTCTATCTTTGTAAATTGTATCGAAAAAAACGGAACAATAATAAATGATCAAAAAATAATTGAACCTTTGGTAT
The DNA here is from genome assembly GCA_040376995.1 of Flavobacteriales bacterium. GTDB lineage: Bacteria > Bacteroidota > Bacteroidia > B-17B0 > Aurantibacillaceae > UBA4416. Next base: position 2,679 of record JBEIPP010000022.1, on the reverse strand, counting down.
TGAGTAAATTTACGGGTGAAGAAATCAAAATCGTTGAAACGAAAGAACGTGCAGATTTTATTATTGATTTAGAAGCTGTAACATTTAAAGATATAAGTTCGGATATTTTAAAAAGTAATTACAGCATACAATTAGCACATTTAAAAATAAAATTGAGTTTAAGAAACGCACTTACAAAGGAGCTAATTTTTAATTCGGAAGTTGCTGATATTTATGGATATGGTAATTCACAAGAAACAGCAGGATTAAATGCATTTCAATCAGATAAATTAAAAACAAAATTAAATGAAAGTTTGTTTTTTTTAAAACGAAAACTAGTTGTTTATTAAATAAATAGTCGGCATACTTAATAAAATTAAATCGTTTTGTGAATATTAAGCCCTTTAAACTATTTATGATAAGTAATTAATTATGAGTAAATGTATATTTGCAAACTAAAATTTTAAATAGAAGGTTTAAATAAAAATGGAAGAAAATACAAATAGCGAACACAATGAACTCAGTACGGTGAAACATGTGTCAGGGATGTTTAAAAACTGGTTTATTGACTACGCATCGTATGTGATTTTAGAGCGCGCAGTGCCGGCAATGGAAGATGGTTTGAAGCCAGTACAGCGTCGTATTTTACATAGTATGTGGGAATTAGAAGACGGACGTTACAATAAGGTCGCAAACTTAATAGGTAATACCATGAAGTATCACCCACACGGTGATGCGAGTATTGGTGATGCCTTGGTTGCTATAGGACAAAAAGATTTATTAATTGATTGCCAGGGTAACTGGGGTAATATTTTAACAGGAGATAGCGCAGCTGCACCCCGTTATATCGAAGCACGATTATCTAAATTAGGACAGGAAATTATTTTTAATCCTAAAACTACTAATTGGGGATTAAGTTATGATGGCCGTAACAAAGAGCCAATTACCTTACCTGTAAAATTTCCATTAGTATTAGCACATGGCGTAGAAGGTATTGCGGTTGGTTTAGCTACAAAAATATTACCACATAACTTTAACGAGTTAATTGATGCCTCTATTCAGATATTGCGAGGACGTAAAGCGGTTATTTATCCTGATTTTGTAACAGGTGGTATTGCCGATTTTAGCGATTATAAAGATGGGTTACGTGGTGGTAAAATTAAAATTAGAGCGCGCGTTAAAGAATTAAATTCTAAAACATTAATCATTTCCGAAATTCCTTTTGGAACAACCACAGGTTCTTTAATTGATTCGATTATTGCGGCTAACGATAAAGGAAAAATTAAGATTAAGAAAGTTGAAGATAATACGTCTGAAAATGTAGAAATCCTAATTCACTTACAACCGGGTATTTCTCCTGATAAGACCATTGATGCCTTATACGCGTTTACAAATTGTGAATTGAGTATTTCGCCAAATGCTTGTATCATCGAAGATAAAAAACCTCGTTTTGTTGGTGTGAGCGAAATTTTAAAAATCTCTACTCAACAAACGTTGGCTTTATTAAAACGCGAGTTAGAAATTGAATTGAGTGAGCTTCAAGAAAAATGGCATTTCTCTTCATTAGAAAAATTATTTATTAAAGAAGAAATGTACATCGACTTTAAGAAATATTCTACTAGAGAAACTTTATATGAATATTTATATGAGCGTTTTAAACCACACCGTAAAAAACTAATCAGAGAAATTACAGACGAAGATTTACAACGTTTAACTCAAATTCCAATGATTCGTATCACGCGTTTCGATAGTATTAAGGCTGAGGAACACATGAAAGAGTTAGACGCTAAAATTGAAACTGTAAAAGGTCATTTAGCAAACTTAGTAGATTATGCGGTTGAATACTTTAAAAATTTAAAGAAAAAATACGGCGCAGGCAGAGAACGTAAAACTGAAACGAAAGAGTTAGAAACCATTGTTGCTACTGAAGTAATTATGGCTAATGAAAAGTTATACGTGAATCGCGCAGAAGGTTTTGCTGGTAAGAGCTTGAAAAAAGATGAGTTTGTTTGTGATTGCTCAGACTTAGATGATATCATTGCTTTTACAAAAGATGGTAAAATGAAAGTATTTAAAGTATCTGATAAAGTATTTATTGGAAAAGACATTATTTACATTGCTATCTTCAAAAAAAATGATGAACGCACCACATATAATATGATTTATACGGATGGACCAAAAGGCGTTACGTTTATTAAACGTTTTAATGTAACAGGTGTTACTCGTGAAAAAGAATACGATTTAACAAAAGGTTCAGCTAATTCAGCAGTTCATTGGTTTACAATTAATCCAAATGGCGAAGCGGAAAAAGTTCAGGTAATTTTAAAACCAGTTGCAGGCTTGCGTAAATTTGAATTAGATATTGATTTTGCTGATATTCCAGTTAAAGGAAGAACATCTACAGGAAACATTGTAACTAAGTATGCGATTAAAAAAGTATTACTAAAAACAAAAGGGACTTCAACGTTAGCGGCCGAAGATTATTGGTTTAATGACTCCGTTCATCGTTTAAATAGAGATAGTAAAGGAACGTATTTAGGTAAATTTGCTGGCGATGATAAAATTGTAACGGTTACAAGTAAAGGATTCTATAAATTATATACGTACGATGTCTTAAATCACTTTGATGAAGACATTATTTTAATAGAAAAATATTATCCTGAGTTAGTATTAACTTGTATTTATTATGATGGAGAAAGT
>JBEIPP010000275.1:0-1712 GCA_040376995.1 Flavobacteriales bacterium | reverse complement strand
GAAGATAAAACTGCCCACAACAAAAGCTATTTGCAATGGCTGGGTGAAGTGTAAGTGTAAAGTTTTATCTTCGTTATTATGTTTGGTCACGGTGGACAAATACGTTTTCAAAAGCCAGCCACTGCAAATAGCCAAACGTTGTGCGTAATGTGCCAGTGACATTCAAGCCATGATTCAAATAGTTTTAATTTTTGGACTAATATTCGGGACTGACGAGACTCCATACAACGATATCCCCGGGACTTATGTGAGAAGAATTCAAAAACATTCAGACATCAGACAATTTGGGCGGACATTGATAATTAATTGTGACTCGACAGTGATTGCAAAGTTTCAAGGAGACATGATGAATGAAATGGTAAAAGGACGATGGACAATGAACGGTGACACCTTAATAGTAATCATTAACGAACCATTAGGACATTGGCGGAAAGAGAATTTGTTTTTAGTACGAAAGAAAAAACTATTAAACATCGTGACAGAAATAAATGGGGAAAAGATTCGCGACAAACGACTACTTGACGCAATAAATAAGAGCAGTCGGAAATACGCGTATGACAGGACTAAAAAACAAATTTGCGACTAGGCACACTACGCACAACAAGGTGTATGCGCTATGGCTTTGAAAATTGTTTTAACTTTATAGGATAGAAAAGCCACAGCGCATACACAGACCGTTGGCGGCAAGGCAAGGACGTGTAAACGACAGAGGACTCCAAGCATTCAGGACAGATTGGTAACAGACTTATGAGAATATTGATTACAATCACTCTAATGATGATTTGCTTAACAGCAAAAGGGCAAACTTTTATTGACACTGAATCGAAGTACATTCGTTCTGACGTAAAAGGCGTAATAATTCAAAACAGCTTTCCAAAAGGTGGACTAAAATATACAGACCATAATGGTAAGGTATACGTTTATGCTGTTTTTTGGACTCGTATAATAAATGAAACAGATAATCCTTTTACATTGACGATTGATTTTCCTGCAGATTCGCTTGAGCTTGCATCTTCTGCAGGACGCTACTTTAAACTCGTTCTTCCTTCTGATACAATGACACTTGAAAAAGAAAAATTGTTTAATTATGGTTTGCCAGTTTTAGAATCTTTTTTAGATAAATATCTTCAAAAACCAACTTCATTAAAAAGAACTATTAACCAAAAAGAATCAAGTGTATTTTATGTCGTAACGCTCTTTAATAAAGGAGTGGATGGGACATTGCGAACAGGACTTAGATTAAACGCGCAAAATCTTTTTTATAGAATTAACGATAAAGAAATTCATTGTGGAAAGATTAAGTTTAAAAATTAGCGCGCAATTATATTCGGCTGGACGGCCAGTTTGACCTGGACCTCAACTGCGACAGAGACTCGTTTAACGACAATGACTGCTCAAGCGACTACGACTGGAGAAATAGATTTCGGTCGACTGACCGCCCAGCCGCCAACACAATGTTTCTGCTATGGTGCGGTGACATGTTGCCCAAAGTTTATATCTTCGTTCCACGTTTGGTTTCGGGGACATGACGCGGCTTCGGAAGCGCACCACAGCAGAAACACACACGTTGGCAGCAATTTTTTAAATATATGATAAAATGGACAGTTCTTTCAATTACTTTCCTTTTACTTAGTTGTCAAACAAAGATTGAAAGTAATTCAAAACAATATTTCGATTTTGACAATATTGAATATTACTACAATGATTTTGAT
>JBEIPP010000171.1:0-6685 GCA_040376995.1 Flavobacteriales bacterium | reverse complement strand
CTGGTTTTCGGCGAAATTTTTTAATACACTTTGCGTATTATATTGCTCATGCATACAAAATACAGAATAATTATTCATGTAATTTTCTTGATACGCATAACTAAAACCATTTCCACTATGCCTTCCTTCTAACGATCTAAAATCAGTATGAGCGTCACAGTTAATAACGTTTATTTTTTTACTTAAAGCCATTGAACAGCCTTTTATGATAGGATAAGAATTATTATGTCCGCCACCAACAATAATAGGGATTTTACCGCATGAAATAATTTTAGAAACTATTTCAGAAACTCGTTTATCAATTACTTCTACTAATTTTCTTAATTCTTGTAGTTCGTTTTTATTATTTACATTTAAATGATTGGATGTTTTCATCACGTCATTCACATAAATATGTCCTAAAACACAAATTTCCTTTCCATTTAAAAACTCATTGCTTTGTTGATTTAAGAAGCTGTCTAATGCTGGCATCCAAGCTGTATGAGCGCCTTCTCGTCCGTAATTAGCTCTTACTCCAATATCTTCCGGAATTCCTAATAATACAAATTGACAATTAGATTTTGATAATTCTTCTTCCCATTTTTTTTCTAATTTTAAAACAATAACATTTTCACCAATCTTTGTTTCATTGGTTCTTTTTCTAGTTAGTTGTTCTATATCATTTTTTGAGTATAACTCTAATGATTTCATTGATACAATATTTCAGTTCAAAAAAAAAGTCCCAATAAAGGGACTAACATGTTTTAAAAGTTTCTATTACCATTCATCTGAATTAACAGTTGTTGTACTAGAAATTTTCATAGCTTCTTTTAAATCATTTGCCAATTCTCCAGTATGTTTAATAGCTTCTCTTCTAATTCTATTCCATAAATCTGAAGGTAATTTCATGCTACCACAAGCAGGAACTTCACTATAAATGTCTCCTCCAGTAAAATCAACATTTTTAGCATTATGATTTATTTTAGAAATAGTATAACGGTATTTTCCTTCTTTAGCTTCAATACTTATGTGCATAGTAATAGTTCCTTGAACGTCGGCAACAGGGTTTAATTCTTTTGGTTTGTAATTAAATGTTACTAAACACTCTGCTTTACTTCCAGTTGTAACTCTATTTCCTTTGATGTATTTAGTAGATTCCATTTTAACAAAATTAATTGCTCTTTTTAGAATTTCACTAGAAGCCATTTCTTTTGGAGGATTTGTATCAACAGCTAATGAGCCATCTGCATTAGGAGTTGATGGAATTGGATCGGCGATTAAGATAACAACTTCTTGTATCTTTTTGATATCATCTTTCTTTGCTTCTTGAGCTGACGTAGTATTTACAAAAAATAAGACAACTACCGTATAAAATAATGTATTTAACTTCATATATTTAAATTATTTGTTTTTTTAGTTGTCATACGTATCTGCCGACAGACATGAGGTATAACCATGTTTATCTTGTACCGATAGCTACCTAGACGAGTTTGTGTTTAAGTCAAACATGGGTATTTCACATTTAGATATTTATTGTTTTTTTAATTGTCATACCTGTCTGCCTACAGGCAGGTGGTATAGCCATGTTATCTTCTCCCGATAGCTATCGGGATGGGTTTGCGTTTCGGAATCATGGCTATTTCATGTATCATTTTTACTTTTTTATATTCTAAGTTTATAACAAGTATAATTTTTAGAGTAATTAATATATTTTAACGTATTTGTTTGGATTAACTTCTAACATTAAATTGTAAATAATGTCAAATACATCATCTGAACTTGGTTTTGAAAAATAATCTCCATCCGAACCATAAGCAGGTCTATGTTCCTTAGATGCTATTGTAATTGGTTTAGAATCTAAATACTGATAACCTCCTTGTTCTTCAATCACTTTTTGCATCATGTAAGCACTACCTCCACCTGGCACATCCTCGTCGAAAAATACCACACGATTTGTTTTCTTAATAGACTCAACAATTTTATGATGAATATCAAACGGTAATAATGTTTGAACATCAATTAATTCAACAGAAATATCATGTTCCTCTAATTGTTTAATAGCATCTTGAGCAATTCTGATAGATGAACCATAAGTTACTAATGTTACATCGAAACCTTCAATTAATGTTTCTGGAATTCCTAATGCAACTTTATATTCGCCAATATTAGTTGGTAAATTTTCTTTTAATCGATAGCCATTTAATGGTTCAACAACTAAAGATGGCTCATCAGTTTCTAATAATAAATTATAAAAACCAGCAGCTTGAGTCATATTTCTTGGCACACACACATTAATTCCTCTACATGCATGAACTATCATTCCCATTGGTGAGCCACTATGCCAAACACCTTCTAAACGATGACCACGAGTACGAATAATAACTGGGGCTTTTTGCATACCTTTCGTTCGCCATTGCACAGTTGCTAAATCATCACTCATGATTTGTAAAGCATATAACAAATAATCAAGGTATTGAATTTCAGCAATAGGTCTTAATCCTCGCATGGATAATCCAATAGCTTGTCCCATAATTGTAGCTTCACGAATACCAGTATCAAATACACGATGCTCACCATACTTAGCTTGTAAACCTTCTAATCCTTGATTTACTCCACCTATTTTACCTGAATCTTCACCAAAAATTAATGTTTCAGGATATTTTGATAAAATGTGATCAAAATTTTCTCTTAATAATTCTCTACCATCAACTAATTTTTCTCCATTATATGTAGCAGCAACAGGAGTTACATTTGACACTTGAAAATTAGATTGAGACATTAAATGCGAACTGTATCTATCTGTGTTTTCAATAATTGCTAAACGTAACCAATCTGTTAATTTAGCTCTAGAATCAGAATTTTCGGATTTAGTTAAGCGTAATACTTTTTTAACTGCATTATGAATTTCTCTACGAATTGGTTCTTTGATAGCATTTAATTCTGATTTAATGGTTGCAATAGAAGAACCATTTACTCCGCCAGATAATTGCTCAAACAAGGCAGAAACCTCTGCAACCTCAGATTTAATTGGAGTTAAATAATCTGCCCATGCAGCTTTTTGTGCCGTTCTCACAACATTTTTTGCATCTTCTTCAATTGTGTTTAAAGTGGCTTCATCAGCTAATGCGTTTTTTAAAATAAATTCACGCATTTTTTTTACACAGTCAAAATCTAATTCCCATTGCAAACGCTCTTTCGATTTATAACGCTCGTGAGAACCAGAGGTACTGTGCCCTTGAGGTTGAGTTACTTCTTCAACGTGAACTAAAACAGGCACATGTTCTTCACGACAAACTTTTGCTGCTTTTTCATATGTTTCGCATAAGTGAGCGTAATCCCATCCTTTAGTTTTAAAAATCTCAAAACCATTTCCTCCTTTTTCTCTTTGAAAGCCTTTTAAAATTTCAGAAATACTTTCTTTAGTTGTTTGGTATTTTTTTGGGACAGAAATTCCATGCCCATCATCCCAAACACTCATCAACATAGGAACTTGTAATACACCAGCTGCATTAATCGCTTCCCAAAATAAACCTTCTGAAGTTGATGCATCACCAATAGTACCAAAAGCAATTTCGTTTCCTTTATTACTATAATTTAAAAATTTACCTTGGTGTAAATCTTTATTCACTTTATAAAAATGAGAAGCATACGCTAATCCTAACAAACGAGGCATTTGCCCAGCAGTTGGAGAAATATCAGCTGATGAATTTTTTTGTTTCACTAATTCTTTAAACGAACCATCTGCATTTAAACTATGCGTTCCAAAATGTCCGCCCATTTGACGACCACCACTCATCGGTTCTTTTTCTAAATCCGTATGGCCGTATAAACCTGCAAAATATTCTTGTAAAGTCAATTGTCCAATAGACATCATAAAGGTTTGATCTCTATAATAACCACTTCTAAAATCACCATCTTTAAATACTTTAGCTAAGGCCACTTGAGCTAACTCTTTTCCATCACCAAAAATTCCAAATTTGGCTTTGCCTGTTAACACTTCTTTACGACCTAATAAACTAGTTTGACGACTTTCGTTAACTATTCGAAAATCATTCAATACAGTTTTTTTGAAATCTTCAAAACTTAATCCTTGAGTGGATGATAAAACTCCTTTTTGCATAATAAATATCAGTAGTAGTATTTAATTTTAGTTACCAGTAAACAATAATTTCATAATTGTTACTTAATCTTACAAAGATATATTTTTAGCAGGAATTACAAAATATTTTAGGCGTTAATTTTGAGTAAAATAACATATATTGAGAAGGGTTACCAAATTGACAACCTTTTTTTTATTACCTATAGATATCTGCACTTTTTTTTTGCACTGAATCATTAAAGCCTGATAATAAAAGTTGCCAGGCTTTTTTATTTCTAATAATTCAACCTTAAATAGACAGTTGGATTTCTAATGCAACCAAAAATCTACATCAGTATTTGAAAATGCTCGGATTTCAGGTCTTTAAAATATCGTAAGATATTCTTACAGTCCCCAATTCTGTGCTTTCCAAATCCTTTGTAGCTTTTGGCTTTCGTAACGAAATCAACTATCTATTTACGGTTAAAGCAATACTACTCATTTTGAGATTTGAGTAAAAACACATTCAGTTACATGCTATTTGTTTTTATCTTTGAACCACATGGGAATACTAAGAACCATATTAGCATTAGCAGTTGTTGTTTATCATTCTTATAAATTTTTTGGATTAAGAATGTGTGGCGGGCAAGTTGCAGTAGAAACCTTTTACATAATTTCCGGCTTTTATATGGCTCTTATTTTAAACGAAAAATATGTTGGAGTAGGGAGTTATAAGAAATTTATTTTAAGTCGTTTTTATAGAATATTCCCCGTTTATTGGATTATATTAATTTTAGCTTTGCTATTATCTTTAGTTGGTTATTTTGGGTTTAATCAACCATATTATTTATCAAGATACACTCATAACAACTCCTGTTTATCTGGTTTAACTATTTTGTATTTTGTTTTTGAAAATATTGTAGTTATAGGACAGGATATATTGTATTTTTTAAAATTAGATGAGTCTTGTGCACCTATCTTTACTCACCATGTACTTTCCTTTAAACACGCGGGCTATCAATATTTATTAGTACCTCAAGCTTGGTCTATTAGCATAGAGTTTATGTTTTATTTGATGGCTCCTTTTTTAGTAACTAAAAAGGTAAAATATCAATTAGCCTTAGTTTTATTAGGTTTATCATTGAAGTATTATTTTTTCAATTACGAATATTTAAGATACGATCCATGGACATATCGCTTCTTTCCTTTTGAATTAGCATTTTTTATGGCCGGAAGCCTGGCTTATGCATTTTATAAGTATATCGAAAAAAAATCAATACCCTCATACATTGGCTACTATTTAATGTATTCATTAATAGTTCTTGTATTTTTTTATGAATTAATTACAATAAAAGATCAACTTAAAAATAGCTTGTTTTATTTACTTGTTTTAGGATCAATTCCATTTATTTTCCTTTCATTTAAAGATAATAAATTGGATAGATACATAGGAGAGTTGTCTTTTTCATTGTATATAAGCCATCATTTAATGGTAAGTGTGTTTAGAGGTTATTTTTTTTCAAACCCTCACAATATGTATTTATATGGCTATACAGTTGTATTTAGCTCATTAATCATTGCTTTTTTATTACAAAAAACCATTATTAAGTATATTGAATCCTATAGGATAAAATTATTTTCATGAATTTTTATTTTTTTTTTTGCAGATAAGAAAATAATTGTAAATTTGCACTCCGTTAATTAAATGGCCCGTTCGTCTAGGGGTTAGGACGCGTCCCTTTCACGGACGAAACACGGGTTCGATTCCCGTACGGGCTACGAAAAGTAGAGTAAAAACACCGCTAATTAGCGGTGTTTTTTGCTTTTATGTCTTTTTTCTTTTTAGAATCTTTAATAGTTAAAAAATAAAAACTCATTTTTACACCTTAGCTATAGGAGTTCCTTTAATACCTTGGGTTACAAGGTGAGCTAAAAATTTTGCAAATGGCTCTATGTTTTGTTCTACACTAGCTTTTTCTAATGCCTCCATATAGGCTTTACGTTCTTCAACAGGGATAACTGTCCACGGATAACCTCCCGAAGCCAACATAACATTCAATAAAAACCGCCCCATACGCCCATTACCATCCATATACGGATGTATATAAACAAAAATAAAATGCCCCAAAACAGCTCTAACACAAGCCTCTGTTTCATTGCTTAACAATTCAAATAATAATGGCATAGCATCACGAACCGCATCTACATTGAGTGGAACGTGCTTCGATTGACTTATATATACTTGTCCATTTCTGTATCCTGCTAAATCAGATGGTTTTAATAAACCAACAGCAACACTTGGAGCAAATAATTCTTCATACCACACTCCGTGTTCAAAATCGGAAACCTTACCTGAGTTCTCACCTTTAAGTATTTTTTTTATGCTACCTCTAACTTTTTGTGTCGCTTGCCAATAGCCTCTTGCAGCCATAGCATCTCTTTGTTGCTTATCTTCTTTATTTTTTTTCGTATCCCATTTTTCAATTTTAACACGCTCTATTAATTCGGGTGTAACTTTATATTGTTCGATGGATAATGAGTGATATGCATCTGTTACATAAATATCTTCCACCATTTTCATATATATCGCATGGTCTTTGGGTAGCCCCGGAGCTTTAGGGAAATTTT
>JBEIPP010000152.1:0-7566 GCA_040376995.1 Flavobacteriales bacterium | reverse complement strand
ATCACGGTCAATAGTGGCTCTATTTGTAGCGGCAATAGTTTCACGATTGTACCAAGTGGAGCTAACACCTATACATATTCGTGCAGTAGTGTGATAACACCATCAATAACCAGTTCCTATACTGTTATAGGGGAAAGCGCAAATGGATGTTTAAATAACAATGTCGCAATTAGCACGGTTACGGTTATAGAGGTACCTTCTGTTTCAATAACAGGCAATACGGTTATTTGTGCTTCCGAACTATTAACCTTAATAGCCAACGGAGTAGGTAATTTTTTATGGAATACAGGAGAAACAACTCCAAGCATTACAAGTTACCCAACAAGCAATATCACTTATAGTATAAGCGCCACTAATGCTTGTGGTACAGCAAGCGATTTAATATCCGTCATAGTAAACTCATTGCCAACGATAAACTATAGCAATGATACAACTATACTCAGTGATAATACTATTAATCTATTTGCCAATGGTGGGATTACTTACAATTGGCAGCCAGCCAATTTAGGTTGTAACACATGTTCAGTAGTTACAGTTTCTCCTACTAGCAACACAACTTATACAGTAATGATTACAGCAGCAAACGGATGCACAGTTACAAAAATGATAAGTGTTAGAGTTGAAGACAATTTTGAAATATTTATTCCTGATATTTTTTCTCCTAATGGAGATGGACAAAACGATATATTATATGTAAGAGGATTGGGAATAAAAGAAATGAGCTTTAAACTTTTTAATAGAATAGGAGAAAAAATATTTGAAACAAATGATATTACTAAGGGCTGGGATGGCTGCTATAAGGGAACAGCATTAAACAATGCCGTATTTGTTTATGTCCTAACGGCCACTAGGTTGGACGGTAGTAAAATAAATAAACATGGCGATGTAACGCTTATTAGATAGATTCAAAATGAATTATATAACAAAAATATGTCTAGTAATCTTATTACATTTTTCACTAATTAATTTTAGTCAGGATATTCATTTTTCACAATCCTTTGCCTCACCACTTTCTCTTAATCCAGCTTCCTCAGGAAATTTTGATGGCACCTTCAGGCTTAATTGTAATTATAAAGATCAATGGCGTAGTGTTTCAAAACCATATAAAACAATTTACGCCGCCGCTGATTATATTGCTTTCAAAAAAAAGAAAACTGGCAATTATTTTGGGATAGGTTTATCGTTTTATAATGATCAAGCTGGTACTTCAAATTTTGCTACTAATGCGGTTAGTTTATCGCTTGCGTACAACGTTAAAATGAATAAATATAATTTTTTAGCAGCTGGATTAGGATTTGGTTTTGCTCAAAAAAGCTTTAATGTAAATGGTTTAAAATGGGACAACCAATTTAATGGTACAGCATATGATGCCAATTTAGCAACTGAGGAATCTATTTTTAATCAAAGAGTAAATTATATGGATTTCTCAGCAGGCTTGTTATGGAATGTAATAGCTAACGACAAAAATAAAATAACAATTGGTGCATCGGTATTTCATTTAAACAAACCGAATCAAGCTTTTTCTAAAACGAGTAGAGATCCATTAGATCCAAAAATTGTAATTCATGCAAATGCACAGTTTAGAATTGGTCAAAGAAATTCATCCTTTGTTCCAATAGTAGTGTTTACCAACCAAGGTAAACTGAATGAAATTACAGCTGGAGGTATGATTAAATATGATTTAGGGTTACAATCAAAATATACAGGAATAAATAAACCTTCGTTTTTATCCCTAGGTTTGTTACATAGAGTAAATGATGCTGTCATTGCTATTTTAAACATAGAATACAAGCAAGTATATAAATTTGGGTTCAGTTACGATATTAATGCTTCTGGTCTAACCAAGGCAAGTAAAGGTAGAGGAGGAATAGAATTACATATAGGATATATTGGCTTATCTTCTAAATAACTTCCGCTTCTTATATAATTAAAAATCGTTTTTTTTACAATTTACCACTTATTCTCAAAATCAAGCCACTTACAAAGTGGCTTTTTTATTTTAACAAAACTTTAGAAAAGTAATATACTGTTTTGAAAAAACCTTCGTTATAACCTAATAATAAACAAAAAAACATGCCACCTCACAGTAAATATCTGTCACACTGAGCGCAGTCGAAGCGCGAACTCTTTCTCTTCCTTGCTCGTTTTCTTAAAGTAAAGCAGAACATCGAAATAATAATTAAACAATATAATACTTAATAAAATGTCAAACTATTTCGAAACAGGACACGCTAAAAATGTAGCAAACCTTTTAAAATTAAACCAACTGATTGCAACTTTTGGTACAACTTATAACCCAAGGAATAACGCAAACAAAACAACAGGCTTAGCAACTCTTTATACAACTGCAAATGCTAAGCTAACCGCAGTAAACAGTTCTTTCACATCTTGGAAAAATGCAACCAACTCCAGAGAATTAGCTTTTGATCCTTTGGCTAAATTATCAACTCAAATACTTGGTGCTTTGCAAAGTTTAGGTTTACCACAACAAACTATTGATGACTTCGAATCGCAAGTAAAGAAGTTCCGTAGTTCAGGTTCTAAATTAACTAAAGCAGATTCGGGAATCGTTGAAACTCCACCCGAAGCAAAATTACCAACAGACCCAGTTGAAACTATCGAAACAAAAACAATTTCAACATCACAACAAAGTTTCGATAACAAGTTACAACACTTAGAAAAAATGATAATGATATTGCAAAGCGTTCCTTCTTATAATCCAAACGAAGTACCTTACAAAGTAGCCTCGTTACAAACGCAGTTAACAAACTTAATCGCTTAAAATAATGCAGCTAATACAAGTTACGCAAACGTTAAAGCCGATCGTATTGATAGAAATACATTCTTCTATGCAAAAACAACAGGGCTTTTGGATATTGTGAAAAATGCTTTATAGCTCTAATAGCTTACTTACTTTTAGAATTATTAAGAAGAATAAAAACAAACGGTAAGGCTGCCTTTTCCAATTTTGTAGAAAAAATACGGATTTGTTTATGTTATTACCTCACTCTTGATTACGTGATACAGCGTATACAAGCAAAAGCAAGGCGAATAAAACCAAAACAAAAATCAATGAACTTTGATGATGAGTTTGCCCTTTTTTTTGAAAATCACAGACTTTTATTCCCCAATATTTAAAACACCAGCACTATTACCAATGGTTAAAGAGCTTCATTAACTTATTTTTGAAAAAGTTCGGATGAGTGTGGCTTTTTATATCCCAAATTTTATTAGCTATATTTGTGTTAATGAGTAAAAAACTGGCCATAATTATCGTTGTTTTAGTCTATAGTTTAGGACTTACTTGTCAAACCATCAAATGTCAGTTATCAAATGCAAACGTTTTACTATTTCAACATAATTTATATGTTTATGGCTACCAACAAAGCAATGCTACGCTAAAGTTTAAATGCTATTCTTACTCGCAAAAACTTCAAGCAAAAGATAGTATAGAATTTAATTTAGGAAAACATACGCTGTCAGATTATTTAGAAATAAGTGCCGATACAATGCATGATGTTTTAAATTTTTATTTTCAATTAGCGAATCAAAAAAATATGGTGAGTTTATTAAGAGTAAACGATTCCTTAAAAACAATAGCTACAACTGAAAATTACGATGCGAATCATATTAACTCCTTAGCAGTTTTTGAAGATGAAAAATTAGCCTGCAAACAAGATTTATATATCATCCGAACAGCAACAGATTCAGCTGATAAACAATTTTACTTATCAAAGTATCATGTAAAATCAATGAACAAACCTTTTGAATATGACTATAAATGGCAATTTGCATTTGAAAGAAAACATATTTATTGTGCATCTGTTTTAGCGGCTGATACCAATCAAGTGATTGTTTATGCTCATGTGTTTGATGGATTAAAAAAAGGGCAATGGATTTTACGTATTAACGCCAACACTGGAGCAATCATCAGAGGCACTAAATTAAGTGCAAAAGGTGATCAACGCCATTTTTTAATATCCAATTTCATCATTAATAAAAAAACAAAAAGCATCAACGTGATTGGCAGTATTTATGAAACCAATAGTATTGATTTTAAAAACAAAACATCAAATTTTACTTCTCAAGCAAAAAATCATAAACTATTTTTAGTAACGATTGATAGTTTGGGAGATGTGACTCAAAGAGTGGAAAAAGTATTTCCCTTACCCATACAAACAAAAACACAAACTGGCCTGCAATCCTTTCATTTAAAAATAAAAGAATTTACTAAAAATACAGATGGCAGTTATAATATATGGTCGGACATATACGAACAAACATTACCAAACGTGCTGACCTATTATAGTTCGTGGCAATTTAACTTAGTGCCAAATGATGTAGACTTTGATGTGAATCGCTCAATATTTACTATTAGCAGCAAAGTGATCCCTAACTTTATGAGTTTAGCTAAAGGAGATAATTATGGTAAATATATTTTGAATGACATTGGAGATTATGATAGATTCAAATATAAAAAACCATTAAATGAGGTGGTTATAAAAACAGGTTTAGATGATTTAAATAATGCCTTTTATATATTAAAAAAGACAGAGATTTTATCAGCGAAAAAATCATACAATTATATTTTTATGGGTAAAAAAGGTTTGGAATATAAAACCTTACTAAAATCCGAACAAGGACAAAATATTAATTTGTTTTTCATAGATAAGAAATCCTACATTAGTTTTATTACCAATATTGGTAATTCATATTTTGAGTTGAAGGTTAATAACCTGTGATTTTTACCCTGATAGGGTTCTATATAAGTTTGCTATAAACCCTTTCAGGGTTATACATTCAAAAAATCAAATCTCAACAATATTCAAATTCTTTTTGTTTTTCATTTCATCTGGCATAACAGATAAAATACAATCGTTTAAACATTGAATTAATTTAGCTTTTATAAACTCTCGGTGAGTAATTAAACTAATTTCTCGCACAGGTTCAGGTGATTTAAAAGAACGAATACGTTTTTGTTGCGAGCTTGTTAAATGATGTGTGGTTAATTCAGGAATAATGGTCATTCCAAAATTAGTATCCACCATATTCTTTAACGTTTCTATACTTCCTGCATTATAATGAAAATGCTCTTCAGATTCATTTTGTTTTTTTAAAGCACAAAAGTTTAATATTTGTGAACGCATACAATGTCCTTCTTCCAATAACCACAAACGATTCACATCAATATCTTTTGGTAATACATATTTCTTGTCAAAGCCTTTTTCTTTTTGATTGACGTATAAATAATATTTTTCATAAAATAATACATGCTCAGTAATAGCAGCATCATGAAGGGGAGTTGCCAAAATTCCCGCATCAATATCTCCTGTTTTTAGCTTATGCATAATCACATCCGTCGTGTATTCATTAATAATCAATTTTACTAATGGATACGATTGCATAAACTGCTTTAAAAACAAGGGTAATAAATAAGGCGCCAACGTGGGAATGATTCCAATTTTTAATTCCCCACTTACAACTCCTTTTTCGTCTAGAATAATTTCTTTTAATTTTTTTGATTCAGAAACAATCTTCCGAGCTTGTGCAATCAATTTTTCTCCTACATCTGTTGTTTTAACGGGCTGTTTACTTCTGTCAAAGAGCTTCACATCCAGCTCTTCTTCCAGTTTTTTAATCATCATGCTTAAGGTAGCTTGAGTCACAAAACAAGATTCAGAAGCTTTCACAAAGTTTTTTAGTTTATCAACAGCAATAATGTATTCTAATTGTTGAAGGTTCATATTATAGATTTTATCTATACAAATATATAAAATATCAGTTTGATTGATAATAAAAAAGGTCACAAATTTGTATAAGAATTTAAAACCATAGAAATCATGAAAAATAAAATAGGCTTAAAAACTCAAGATTGTATTGAATTATCCAATCAGTTAAACCAACTACTTTCTAACTACCAATTACTATATATGAATGTTCGTGGCTTCCACTGGAACATTAAAGGAAATAACTTTTTTGAATTGCATCTAAAATTCGAAGAAATCTACAACAACCTACAGCTAAAAATAGACGAAATAGCTGAACGGGTTTTAACATTAGGATATACACCAGTTCATAGTTATAGAGATTATTTAAAACACTCTAGCGTAAAAGAAAAAACAAACATCAGTGATGGAAAAATAGCCATGGCTGAAATCCTAAATGCTTTTGAAATCATCATCACATTACAAAGAGAAATTTTATCTCTTGCAGCTGAAGGTAATGACGAAGGAACTAATGCCTTAATGAGCGATTATATCAGAGAACAAGAAAAATTGACTTGGATGTATAGTGCCTATTTACAGATATAGAATTAATCAATTTAAGAATTAAAGAGTATTCGACAAATCAATAATTTAACAACACAAAAATTAATTAAAATGGAAACAACAAGAGTAATTTCAGTAGGGTCTAAATTCCCACAATTCAACAAACAAGCAGTCGTGTCGATAGAGCAAGGCAAAGAATTTGAAATGATTAATAACGACATTCATTTAGCTAAAGGCAAATGGATGGTGCAATTTTGGTGGCCAAAAGATTTTACATTCGTGTGCCCAACAGAAATAGCAGAGTTTAACAAGCATGTTCAGGATTTTTTTGACAGAGATACCGTATTAGTAGGAGCATCAACCGACACAGAGTTTGTACACTTAGCGTGGAGAAAAAATCATGAAGATTTAAAAAACTTAAAATTTCCCATGTTAGCTGACACCTCAAAATCATTAGCAGAAGAATTAGGTATTTTAGATACTAATGAAAAAATTGCTTATAGAACAACTTATATCATTGATCCACAAGGAATGGTACGTTGGGTAAGTGTATATGATTTAAACGTTGGTAGAAATGTGAACGAAGTCATTAGAGTTTTAGATGCTTTACAAACCGACGAATTATGTCCTTGTAACTGGAAAAAAGGAGAAGAAACTATTCACGCCTAAAAATAAAAATCATGGAAAATACAGCTATCAATGAAACTTTAGAAGGTTTATTAAATACTATCCATTACACATCAGATGCTCCAAAAGTTCTGGTTGATATGGGAAATACAGAGGCACGTTACTTAAAAGATTTAAAAATCAATGTGGGCAATGCGCTAAAATATGAAAGCCTATCAGAAAAAGAAAGTGCTTTATTAGCACTAAGTGTGGCGATCAATGAAAAGACAAAAACATTGGAACATGCATTATTAGAAAAAACAAAGTTAGCTGGCGCATCACAAGAAGAGATTTTAGAGACTTACTCTTGCGTATCATTACTAAACGTCAATAATGTGTTTTATCGTTTTCGTCACTTTACCAAAAAGGAGTATTACCAAACAACACCTGCAGGAATTAAAATGACGGTGATGGGAAATCCAACGATGGGAAAAGAGTTTTTTGAATTAATGAGTTTAGGCATTTCTTCATTAGACCTCTTTCATAATTCACAATCTTTTATTCATAACAAGATATTAAGGTTCTGAAAAATAGAGGAATTGTTTTTGAATTTTGAGTATGAAATGGGAAGATATTAAAAATCAAAAACCTGCTGTTTTTAAGAGACTTACAGGAGTTTCAAAGGAAACGT
>JBEIPP010000208.1:0-4774 GCA_040376995.1 Flavobacteriales bacterium | reverse complement strand
GGAGAAAAAGTGGCAAAGCGTTCTGTTTTGAAGAGGTTTCAGCTCGTAATAGATTTTCTAATGCGTAATCTGGGTTAAAGTAAATTATAACGAACAAACTATGTTATAAATGCTTTTCTAATTCTTTTAACTCTGCTACCTTTTCAGCATAACCCATTTTATCAAATGAGTAAATTAAATTATTAATGAGACGTTTGATGATATCTAAATTAGAACAAGGCAAATAGTATTTTGTTTCAGGTTCCACATTTAATTGTTTAATAAATGCATCAACGTCGCCTTGGTTAAATATTAACCCTTTACTGAACGGATTTACGTAAAACAAAATATTATCTGATAATGTTTTGTGTGAAGGATCAAATAAGTTTGCATAATCATTCACATAAGCCAATACAAAATGCTGCGGCAAATTAACGCCATAAATAGGAATACCTAATTCTTTACACACTAAAGCATATATAACACTTAGCATCACAGGATTTCCTTTTTTAGTTTCTAATACAACATTAATAAATGAATTTTGAGGAGCGTGATAGTTAGTGATATTTCCACCAAATTGATGCACTTCAAACATAATATGATTAATGATTTTAACTTTTTCAATTGCCGTTAAATCATCATGTAACTCCAACCAAACATCTTGTTTTATTTGATGAAGTTGTTTTTTTAATTTATTCTCATCCAAATCAGGATACTGATAACGAGCAATAATGGCACAACCTCTAAATAAATCATCTTGCTGATGTTCTGCCCAATGCTTTAAAGCATTTTGTAGTGCTTTAAATTGGATAGTATGAATAATTCCTTCGATACGTTTTTGCATTAAAGCATCAAAGCTATTCTCCCAAGCAGTTTCTAAATGAGGAATGGCAGGAGGGCCCAAAATAATAAACCTATTTTTCACCTCAGAATATATTCCGTCATCCGGATCATCCAATAGAGTAATTAAGGCAATTACTTCTTTCAGGTTCATTTCATTTTTCTTAGGTTTCATAAAGGTTTTTGATATTATATCAAGGTTGTATGGAATGCTAATCGATTTAATTAATTATTAATGCTTGATTAACATTTCATACAGAAACAAAAATAGCCCCGATTTGGAGCTATTTTAAGCTGTAAATTATATTTTCTTAACAATTAGGCTGTTAATCGTTGTAAACTTTCCTGTATTAATATCTCTACACTCTTGGCATAATCGCTTGTAAACTCTTTACGGACGCGGTTTGCGATAATTACACAAGCTGTTAAACAATTGTGGTTTAATAACTTTCCTAAACCGTATAAAGCCGATGTCTCCATTTCGAAGTTAGTAATTCGGTGCTCACCCAATCTAAAATCAGTCAAAAGTTCATTTAAATTAGGCATTGCTGCTTTTAGGCGAATTTGTCGCCCTTGTGGGCCATAAAAACCTGGAGCAGTGGCCGTAATACCAATATGAGTACCCTCCTGAAACTTAAAAATCAATTGATCTGAAGCTTTTACACAATAAGGATAAGGTAAATTAGGCAACCATCCTGTGTGTTTTATGAACGATTCACTAATATTCTTCTCCCCTACACTTTCCCAATTATCATAAAAATTCAATAAGCCATCTAAACCTAAACCATGCGAACTCACCACAATTCCATTTACAGGAATATCTGCTTGTAAAGCTCCACTTGTTCCTAAACGAACAATATTTAACGTACGGTGAGTATGATTTAATTCTCTTGTCTCTAAATTAATATTAACGGCAGCATCTAATTCATTCATCACAATATCAATATTATCCGTACCAATACCTGTAGATAAAACCGTTACTCGTTTACCATTAAAAATCCCAGTATGTGTTACAAATTCACGGTGCTCAGTTTTAAATTCTATTTTACTAAAAAACTTGGAAATTTGCGCTACACGATGTTGATCGCCAACAACAATCACATCATCTGCTATATCTTCAGCTTTTAGATTGATATGATATACACGATTTTGTTTAGTAAGAATTAATTCGGTTTCTGGAAATTGAGACATATAGAAAGTTATTAATAATTGAAAATAAGTTGTTAGTTTGAGTATAGTAAAGCTAAAATATATTTCCCAAATATCAGAAACCCAACTACAGCAGAAAATATGGAGAATATTAAAACAGCACCTGCCGCTAAATCTTTAATAGCTCCGGCTTTGGGATTATAATTTGGTTCAACTAAATCCACTAAATGTTCGATAGCAGTATTAATAATCTCTAACGAAAGAACAGCACCGATACAAATTAAAATCACAAACCATTCGGTAATATTTATCTTTAATAAAAAACCAAAAGTGATACATAACACCGCTGCTACTAAATGAATTTTAAAATGCTTTTCATGCAAGGCCAATTTCAAGCCATTAATGGCAAAGGAAACAGATTTAAAAAAACTAGGCTTCATGGTGTTCTGACTTTAATAATGGTTTTGAAATATAGTACAAGAACGCTAAAAAAATTGAAAAAATAAAGGTAAAAGCAATGGTATCTTTCTCAAACAAAATATCAAAACTTTGACGCATTAATTGAAAAGGATGATTCACCACATTCCAACTATTAAAGCGAAGGTATCTTCCTAAATACATGCCAAAGGAAATTAACCAAAATACAAAAGGAGTAATGATGGCGACATAAGCAGGTTTTACGTATTTCTGCAACATACCAAACATGTCTTTCAAAGATTTTAAAAATACCATCATACCAATTAGAGCAAAAGACAATACCAGCACTAAGTCGTACCATAAGGGAAAATATTCTCTGGGACGTAAATGAAATAAATCCGTTAAGATGTAAGGTGAGTTTGGCAAAAACAATAACCATAACACCAATAATGGAATATGAACAAACCCCAGACGCTCTTTCTTTTTCAAATAATTACTAATCCACCAAGGAATAAAAGCGAGAAATAAATTCCAAGCTAAAAATATAAAGCTGAGTCCTTCGCTTTTATAAATACGATATATTAATAAACTGGTGCAAAAAGCCGTGAACAAATAGATTAATTGTTTGAATGATAATTTCATGATTTTATAATTTTTAAGTTAAAGAATGATTGATTTCTATTGTGTTTTTACGTTTTACAAAAACAATCTTGATGCAATACCAAATGGCGATGCCCCATGCTACGAATACCCAAACGACTTGAGCAACCATTAAATATCTCGACCACTGAAACTTATCAAAGTCATCATTAGTATTGGATAAAGCCTCATATGTAGTTACATCTAAAACAAAATGTTGAGTAATGTATATACTAATAGTAATCAGAAAATAAATGCCTACCATTATCCAATAGGTTTTTAATTTACCTATCGCTTGTTTATTATTGATGTAAATGATCGTTCTTATCAAAGCACCTAATACTTGAATAGCTCCTACAGCAATTTCTAATAAAAATAACCCTACTATTAATGAGAATAGTAAATCATCGTTACTGTTTGTTGAATACTCATCCATGATATTAGTTTTTTAAATAAATACTTTCAGTGATTTCTTGATCTCTTAAATCGAAACTTCGCCAATCGTTATTATAATCTGAGATGAAATGATACACCTTATCTCTTAACTGCTGCACAAATGTTTCCGTATGATATCTACCCTCTAAATCACCTGTGTAATTCTTTAATCTTGAATCTGCTAAATTAAAATCCTTTCGTTTGGTCACGGCCAACAACTCAGGCAAATTAGCATCTGATAAAGAGAACAAATAATAAAAGTCAACCTGCGCTAAAGGTTTGTTTTGAATATTGTAATTCGTAATTAATTTATCCCAATTCAACGTACTTGATAATACCAATACCGAAAACCAAAGCGCCACATTAGTTCTAATTAAATACCAGTTAGATTGTTTTTTACAAATTTTGTAAAATAACACACATAAACCAAAAGCTGCTAAAACCAACCACACATACACACCAATACGCTTGTAAGTGAAATTAAAATCGTGAATGTAAATTTGGTTTCTAAAGGCGGTTGAGGATAACATTAATACGTTTTGAATAATCCACAAATAGGCAAATGCCATTAAGGCTTTATTATTTTTGGTAGATGTAAATTCACTTCTAAATAAATACATCATTAAACTCGTGGCAATGATAATCGACAAAATGATAATCCCTACTCCACTGTGCACAAAATCAGAATGCGTCACATTTTTTGGCAAGCCTCCGTTAAAATATAAGGTTTGAATATCCCCGATATTTAAAACTACCAACATCACATTTAATAATACAAATAATAACAATCCTGCGTAACGCTCCGTTTCAAAACGCTTTTGATTTTGTTCGTCTTGGATAGCTTCTGCATTTGCTAAAGGCAATTTGTTTTCCCAGGTTTCAATGGGTGCAATGGTTCGGTGATAGAAAAACGCATAAGCCAATAAAAAGCCGCTAATTGTAAAACATACCCAATTAAAACTAATGAAATCAAAATTGATCCACTTGGTGTTTTCGGCGAACAAAGGATTAGAACTTTTGTACATATTGAAAAACAAAATGCTCAACAATAAAACGCCTGCCGTTGCAATAGCTTTGTGATTTTTTTTATTACCAGGCGCATCTGTTTTTGGTTGCAATCGCTTAATAGAATCAATGGCAATATACACCACGCAAGACGCCACCGAATAAAAACTAAACGCAAAAGAAAACAAACTAGAGGTTGCTACATTAAACGATACTGCCGACAATAGTAATAAACTGGCAACGTTTGCAATAATGCTCAATGCACTCGAATGCACAAAAATAGAAACTGCACTTACCAAACACATCAGCG
>JBEIPP010000135.1:0-8397 GCA_040376995.1 Flavobacteriales bacterium | reverse complement strand
GCCAATCATAATTTATTTCCCGATTTGTTGCTCTATCCTCCCGATAGCTATCGGGAGAGCTACGGGGCCAGCTTATAAGTATAATACTTAAAAATTGGAATGCGAATTTAATACTTTTTTTTCAACTTTGTACGTCTTTTTTTAATACTTTAATTATTGTATTATTTTGTTATTTTTAGAGCTTTATAGCTTGTGACTAAATTATCCGTCGTTATTGTTAATTACAACGTAAAGCACTTTATTGAACAGTGCTTATTTTCTGTGCTTAAGGCTTCAGAAAATATTGCATGTGAGGTATTTGTGGTAGATAATAACTCAGTAGACGGTTCTGTTACGCTTATTAAAGAGAAATTCTCTCAAGTCAATTTAATTGTTAATAAAGCCAATACTGGTTTTTCCGTGGCTAATAATCAGGCACTAAAAATTGCTAAAGGTGAATATGTATTGTTATTAAACCCTGATACAGTTGTTCAGGAAGATACTTTCTCTAAAATTTTAGCCTTTATGGATGTTCATCCAGATGCAGGTGGTTTAGGCGTTAAAATGTTGGATGGACAAGGAAATTTTGCTCCCGAATCAAAACGTGGATTACCAACCCCAGAAGTAGCTTTTTATAAAATGTTCGGTTTTTCAAGGGTTTTCCCAAAATCTAAACGTTTTGGAAAATATCATTTATCATTTTTACCCGAAAATCAATTAAGTGAAATAGATGTGATGAGTGGCGCCTTTATGTTAATTCGAAAATCAGTTTTAGATCAAATAGGATTGTTGGATGAAACTTTTTTTATGTACGGAGAAGATATTGATTTATCTTATCGGATTAAAAAGGCAGGCTTTAAAAACTACTATTTTCCTGATACTCAAATTATTCATTATAAGGGGGAAAGTACAAAACGAAGTAGTTTAAATTACGTGGTTATTTTTTATAAGGCCATGGCCATTTTTTCTAAAAAACATTTTAGCGGTTCTAATGCTTTTTGGTTTAATGCTTTAATTCATTTGGCTATTTTTTTGAAAGCCAGTTTAGCTTTATTGTTAAGGTTTTTAAAATCATTTACGGTTCCTGTTTTAGATTTTACAATTATCACTTTGGGCTTATTTGAGATCAAGAATATATATCAGCAAAACACAGGAATTGATGGCGATATATATTCCGAAAATTTACTAAGCGTTGCGTTTCCTTTATATGCTTTAGCTTGGATTATTATGATTTATTTTAATGGAGGTTACGATAAGCCCATTAAACTTTTAAAAATCATTAGAGGGGTTTTAGTGGGTACTGTTTTTATTTTAATGGGTTATTCTCTGTTACCTGAATCGTTAAGATTTTCGAGAGCATTAATTTTATTAGGCACAAGTTGGGCATTGGTAAGTTTTATAGTAACGCGTTTGTTGTTTCATTTATTAAAACTTAAGTCGTATAGTTTAATTAGCGCTAAAACAAAACGTATCGCTATTATTGGCGAAGAACAAGAGTTTAATAGAGTATCTGCTTTATTAAAAGAAACTCATGCTAATCCTAGTTTTGTTGGCTTTGTAAGTGTCGAAATTAATGGAGTACATAACCCCTCGTATGTTGGGAAAATAAATCAAATAGATGAGATTATTAAAGTGCATCAAATCAACGAAATTATTTTTTGTGCTAAGGATATTAGTTCTCAGTTTATTATCAATAATATGCTAACGCTTGTTTCTAGTGGCGTTGATTTTAAAATAGCGCCTCCCGAAAGCCTTTCTATTATAGGAAGTAATGATGTTGATACTGCTGGAGATTTATATGTAATTGATGTGAATAGTATTTCTAAATCAAATAATAAACGCAATAAACGCTTGTTAGATATTGTCATTAGTATTTTAGCTATTGTATTTAGCCCTGTATTTATTTTTATACAAGAAAAAAAGACAAATTATTTTTTAAATTGTTTTAATGTATTATTTGGTTTTTACTCTTGGGTTGGATATGGGAAAGTTACAGATAAATCATTACCTGAAATAAAGCGATCAATATTATCTCCTTCTATGTTATTAGATAAAGATGCAGACAATAATAAAATTAAATTAGTTAATTTAAGATACGCAAAGGACTATAGTATTGAGAAAGATGTAGTTCTAATCTGGAAATGTAGAAAAAAAATAGGGAGCTAGTTAAAAACCTAAAACCGATCTTACTAGTTTTAATTTTTCTTGTGCTCTGGCTCTTGCTTTAGCTTCACCAACTTGTAATTCTTTTTCTAATAAATCAGTATTACTCATCAGTTCATTGTAACGAGCTCTTGGTTTTTCGAACTTAGATAATATTAATTCATACAAAGCTGTTTTAGCATGTCCGTATCCGTAACCACCTTTTAAGTAGTTATTACGCATTTCAGCAATTTGAGCTTCGCTCGCTAATAATTTATAAAGAGTAAATACGTTACATATATCTGGATTTTTTGGCTCTTCTAATGGAGTTGCATCTGTAATAATTGTTTTTACAACTTTCAATAAATCTTTTTCAGGTAAAAAGATATTAATAAAATTATTGTAAGACTTACTCATTTTTTGACCATCAGTTCCAGGAACGGTCATCACACTTTCATCAATTTTTGCTTGAGGCAAAACAAATATTTCTTGATTGTATTGAGTATTGAATTTTTGAGCAATATCTCTTGCCATTTCTAAATGTTGTATTTGATCTTTACCAACTGGCACAAATTCGGCATCATACAAAATAATATCTGCTGCCATTAAAATCGGATATGTAAATAAACCAGAATTAACATCACTCAATCTATCAGACTTATCTTTAAATGAATGGGAATTAGCGAGCATTGGATATGGCGTGAAGCAGTTTAAATACCAAGTTAATTCACAAACTTCGGGAATACGACTTTGACGGTACAATAAATTTTTTTGTGTATCAAAATCAAATGCTAACCATGTAGCAGCAACTGAATTAACGCTTTCAATTCTTGCAGCTGCATCTTTTTGCGAAATAAGTGAATGTAAATCTGCTATAAAAAAAAGAGATTCATTATCTGCTTTTTTACTAAGTTCTATAGCTGGTAATACTGCCCCTAAAATATTTCCTAAATGAGGTATGTTATTGCTAGTAATTCCTGTTAAAATACGTGACATTATAATTATAAGATTAAATTCCTTTTACGATTCCGTCTTTAGAATCTTTAATGAAATTTACAATTTGATTTCTGATTTCTGTATTCGGTATTTCCTTCTCAATGAGTTCTAAAGCATTTGTTACATTATGTCCACGAACAAATAATAATCGATAAATATCTTCAATTTGATTAATCGTTTCTTTTTCAAATCCTCTACGAGATAGTCCAACGGTGTTTACCCCAACATATTGTAATGGATTTCGAGCTACTCGAATAAAGGGAGGAATATTTTTTCTAACTTTCGAATCAGCAGCTACAAAACTGTGCGCACCAATTACTATAAATTGTTGCACGCCAACAAATCCTTCAAGAATAACAAAATCTTCAATAGTAACATGTCCAGCTAGTCCAACATAGTTTGCTAAAATAACATTGTTTCCAACAATACAGTCATGAGCTACATGAGCATAGGCCATAATTAAACAATTGTCACCAACCGAAGTAAGCATTCTGTCGCTTGTACCTTTATGTATAGTTGCGTATTCTCTAATAATAGTATTGTTTCCGACAATGGTTTTTGCTTTTTCGCCTTTGTATTTTAAATCTTGAGATACAATACCAATTAACGCTCCAGGAAATATTTGACAGTTATTGCCTATAGTTGTGTCTGGATAAATAATGGCGTTCGGATGAATATAAGTATTGTCGCCAATCACAACATCTTCATAAATTGTGGCAAATGCCTCAATGGTTACATTATTTCCTATTTTAGCTTTTGGGCTAACGTTTGCTAGTGGAGAAATCATAAATTTTTTATTTAATATTATGCTAATTGAACTTCAGTTGTTTTTACTTCGTTGCCTTTTACTTTCACAATTTGTGCCATCATTTCGCCTTCCATAACAGGCTTGTTATTTACGTATGCAGTACCTTTCATGTGACAAATTCCACGACGAATAGGCGTTACTAATTGTAAGCTAAATACAACTGTATCTCCAGGAATTACTTTTTGTTTGAATTTTACGTCATCAATTTTAATGAAATAAGTTAAATAATTTTCAGGATCTGGAACGGTTTTTAATACTAACACACCACCGCATTGAGCCATTGCTTCAATTAATAATACGCCTGGCATCACTGGATTATCAGGGAAATGACCTTTAAAGAATTCTTCATTTAAGGTAACATTTTTCACACCAATTACGTGTTGTTCAGAGATCTCCATGATTTTATCTACTAACAACATCGGTTGACGGTGAGGTAACAATTTCATAATATCCATGATATTTAAAACTGGAGGTTTGTTCATATCAATTTTAGGATAATCTTTTTCGTTTTTTTGGATTTTTGCTAATGCTTTTAATTTTTTAGCAAAATCAACATTTCCAGCATGTCCTGGGCGAGCAGCTAATACATGTATTTTCATTGGTTTTCCAACTAAGGCTAAATCTCCAACAATATCTAATAATTTATGACGAGCAGGTTCATTAAAGAAACGAAGTTTGGTATTATTTAATACTCCGCGACCTTTTAACTCGATATTTGGAAGGTTAAAAACTTTACGTAGGTAATCTAATTTATCTTCCGCTAAATCACTATCAACCAAAACAATAGCGTTATTTAAATCACCACCTTTAATTAAGTTGTGCGCTAATAATGCTTCTAATTCTCTTAAAAACACAAATGTTCTACATGAAGCAATTTCTGTTTTAAACTCTCCAATATTGTACATTCCTGCATGTTGAGTCCCTAAAACTTCACTACCGTAATCTACCATTACTGTAATTCTGTATTCATCTTGAGGAACTGCTAACATTTCAACTTTTTTAATTGGATCTTCGTATGTTAGATTTTCAGTTAATTCAAAATAATCACGTTCTGCTTCTTGTTCAACAATGCCAGCAGTTTCTAAAACTTCAATAAAGTTTAATGAGCTTCCATCCATAATTGGCATTTCAGGACCAGTTACTTGAATTAAACAGTTGTCAATGCCCATTCCAACTAAAGCTGCCAATACATGTTCAGTTGTGTGAACACGTGCGCCATTTTTTTCTAATGTTGTACCACGAGATGTATCTACTACTAAATCGCAATCAGCCTCAATAATTGGTTGACCTTCTAAATCTGTTCTTTGAAATTTGTACCAGTGATTTTCTGGAGCTGGGTTAAACGTTAATGTTACAGGAGCCCCTGTGTGTAAGCCTTTTCCTGTTACAGATACTGCTTTTTCAATTGTTCTTTGTTTGTCTGCCATAATTTTATATTTTACACTTTTTTAAATTAGTGTAATTGTTATTTTAATTTTTTCTCGATATCTTTTAATCTATCATTTAATTTTGGTAAACTTCTAAAAAGCACATAGCTTCTTCTAAAATCGCCTAATGGGAATGAAGGAGAACCTTGTACAATTTCATTTTCTTTATCAATAGATGAGCCAACTCCTGCTTGCCCAGCTATTTTAACGCCGTCTGCTATTTTAATGTGACCAACGATGCCAACTTGTGCCGCAATCATACAATTTTTACCAACCTTAGTAGAACCCGCAACTCCTGATAAACCAGCAATAACAGTATTTTCTCCCACTTCAACATTATGGGCTATTTGAACTAAGTTATCCAATTTAACGCCTTTACGTAAAATAGTAGACCCTAAAGTTGCTCTATCAATAGAACAATTAGAGCCAATTTCAATATTATCTTCAATCACTACGTTTCCAATTTGAGGAACTTTAGCAAATTCTTTTCCGTCTTGTGGAGCAAACCCAAATCCATCACTACCAATTACAGTGCTTGCATGAACAGTAACGTTATTTCCAATTTTGCATTCGTGATATACTTTTACTCCTGAAAATAATGTTGTGTTATCTCCAATCACACAATTGTCTCCAATATATACATGAGGATAAATTTTTGTGTTATTCCCGATTTTTACATTATTACCAATATAAGCGAATGCTCCAACATAACAATCAGTGCCATATTTAGAATTTTCTCCAACAAAAGAAGGTTGTTCAATACCTACTTTATTTCCTTTAAATTGATTATACATCTCTAGTAAGGTAGCGAAACTTGCGTAAGAATCTTCTACACGAATTAACGTACATTCTGATTTTACAGGTTTTTCAAGAATTAATGTTTTATTAACGATAACAATACTAGCGTTTGTTTCGTATATGTAGTTGGTGTATTTTGGATTTGCCAAAAACGATAACGTTCCAGGTACACCTTCTTCAATTTTTGAAAGGTTTGAAACCGCTGTGTTTTCATCCCCTTCTACTGTTCCGCCTAATAAGGCTGCTATTTGAGCTGCAGAAAATTCCATCTCTCAAATATACAGTTTTTCTCTAAAATGTCAAGGTTTAAGCACTAAGCTTTTTGATAGTATTTATCGTCAAATTCCTTGATTATTAAATCATGTTTTCTGATAGATGCTTTTAGCCATTCAATATAAATATCACGTTTTTCATCTTCTGTTAATTTATAATCTGGCACTTCTTTACGAATTCGAGAACTTAAGTGATACATGCATAAAGCTGCACAAACGCTTATATTAAAGCTTTCGGTAAAGCCATACATAGGTAATTTTACAAATTCATCAGCCATATCTTCCACATCTTTAGTAATACCCGTTAATTCGGTACCAAATACTAATGCAAAAGGTTTTGATACATCTAATTCGTCTAAAGAAACGCTGTTTTTGTGAAGAGAAGTGGCTACAATTTTATAACCTTGAGTTTTTAAATTGGACAAACAAGTTTGTGTATTATTTTCAAATTTTTGATAGCGATTTAAGGATAGCCATTGAGTAGAGCCCATTGACACGTCTTCACTTATTTTATATTTGTTTCTGTTTTCTATAAAATTGGTGGTTTGAATCCCAAAAATATCAGCACTTCTTAAAACAGCACTAAAGTTGTGAGTTTGGTACACATCTTCTAAAACCAACTGCATGTGATTGGTTCTTTCTTTCAATACTTCGTGCAAACGACCTCTGCGGCGTTCACTCACAAAGCCCTCTAAATACTCAGTTAAGGCGTTTTTATAAGCTAAATCAGACATTGTGTAAAGATAGGCTTTTGAATTAAAATTCATATAATATCCCCAGATATTGTTACCAATCACTAAACTCTAGCCACTAATCACTATATTTTCCGTACATTTGCAAAAAAATACAATAAATGAGTAGAGATAGTCAAGGGCCTAGAAAAACGTTTTCAAAAGGAGGCTCGTCAGATTTTAATAAAAGAAAATCTTTTTCAAGTTCCGATAAAGCAAAACGTCCACGTAGTTCTGGAGATTCTTCGTTTAAAAAACGCGATGGAGATTCAACAGAAAAACGCTCTTACACGAAAAGAGAAGATAGTACTGAAAGACCAAGAAAAAGCTTTGGTGATTCGGGAGAAAAAAGAACATTTGGTAAACGCCAGGATGGAAGTTTTAAATCTAAATCAAGCAGTGGCTTTGGTGGTGGCGAAAAACGTTCGTACACAAAAAGAGAAGGTAGTAGTGAAGACAGACCACGAAGAAGTTTTGGAGATGGCGAAAGAAAACCATTTGTAAAACGTGAAGATGGAAAATACGAAAGTGCTGGATCTCGCAAGAGTTACGGGGATAGAGATGGCGAAAAACGTTCATATGCTAAAAGAGAAGGTAGTAGTGAAGACAGACCACGCAGAAGTTTTGGAGATGGTGAAAGAAAACCATTTGTAAAACGTGAAGATGGAAAATACGAAAGTGCTGGACCTCGCAAGAGTTACGGTGATAGAGATGGCGAAAAACGTTCGTACGCAAAAAGAGAAGGTGGTAGTGAAGATAGACCACGCAGAAGTTTTGGAGATGGCGAAAGAAAACCATTTACAAAACGTGAAGGTGGAGATAGCGAAAGACCAAGAAGATCTTATAACGATAGCAAAGCATTTGATAAACCATATGAACCAAGATTATCTAAATCGGAACGTATAGTTGAAAAATCCAGAAAAGCTGGTCCATCAAAAACATCTACTCAAAAAAACGTGAGTGATGATGCTGTTCGTTTAAATCGTTATGTAGCTAATGCAGGTATTTGTTCTCGTAGAGAGGCTGATGTTTTAATTGCAACTGGTGTGGTTACTGTAAATGGTAAGATTGTAACTGAAATGGGCTACAAAGTAAACCCAACAGATGTTGTTACTTACGGTGGAGTGCCAATTAAAAATGAAGTTAAAAAATATTTAATTTTAAATAAGCCTAAAGATTACATTACAACAATGGACGATCCAGAGGAGCGTAAAACAGTAATGGAATTAATTCGTAAAGCTTGT
>JBEIPP010000081.1:0-14311 GCA_040376995.1 Flavobacteriales bacterium | reverse complement strand
TTCTTTTATTAACCGAACTGTTGATGGCTTTTCCGCTCATGAACTCATATTCTTGTTTATAAAGAGTGTCATTTTTTTTGTATGTTTTTAAAGGAATGGCTGCATAACCTAGTTTTATGCGATTTAATAAAAATGTATTCATTTTTGCTAAACGCTCATTCTCTTCTTTTAAAAGTAAATACTCTTTTGTGCTAGCTTCCACTTCATAAATTTTAGCACTTACCTTATTAGATGAATTTAAAAGACTAGAACCTTGGTATCCATTATTTTTTATCATAATGAAAAAACAAATAAATTCTAAAAATAGAAACACAAAAAAGAAATTGTTTCTATATAAAAAATTTAAAAGGGTTTTCATTTATGTAAATATTATAATTTAGTTATTGCAATTAAAATTTTAGAGCAAATCCGCCTTGTATTGGCGCCGACATATCCCAACCTAATTCGGAATAAACCCCAAAGTTTTTAGTGAAATAATATCTTATCCCAACAGTAAATGATTTGTAAACGCCCGAACGTTTAGAAACATTGATATTAGCACCATCAGGATTATCAGTTGATTGAACAGCAGAGTTTACATTAAATCCTAAACCTATACTTGCATAGCAATCAAATTTTTCTTTTGTGTAAAAATGATAAGAGCCTCTTGCTCCAACAGTAATAGTTCTATAAATATCTGTTTCGGTGTAATCAATATATTTCCCTTGTACATTGTTATAATGATTATAGTCAAATTTGATAGTAGTTGAATTATATCCTAATACGATACCAGCACCAACAGTATGCCCCCAATTAAATTTATAAATGCCGTAATCGCCTTTTAAAATTAAAGGCCCAAACCCTCTTACAGTTGATGATTTGTAGGTGTTGTAAGCCACTTTTAATGTAGAACGATATAAATCAGGAAAGCCATAACCTATAGTTGCTACAACGGTTCCTTTTTCAAAAGCGGTATTATCTTGTGCTTTGGTGTTTAATAAAAAAATAAATAAAGCTAATACTAATGCGATTTGTTTTTTCATGGTACGTTTTATTTAATTATTTGATTAAGAAAGGGAATTTATTTACATTTTTTAGTGCAATTCCAGTTCCACGAGCTACTGCTCTTAATGGATCTTCGCAAACATGTACGGGTAATTTTGTTTTTAATGAAATACGTTTATCAAGTCCTCTTAATAAAGAACCGCCACCTGCCATATAAATACCAGTGCGGTAAATATCGGCTGCTAGTTCTGGTGGTGTCATTTCTAAGGCATTTAAAATCGCCTCTTCAATTTTAGAAATAGATTTATCTAAACAGTGAGCAATTTCTACATAACTTACAAATACTTCTTTTGGTATACCACTCATTAAATCTCGTCCTTGAACAGCGAAATCAGCTGGAGGATTTTCTATTTCTGTCATTGCTGCACCAACCTCAATTTTTACTTGCTCAGCACTGCGCTCACCAATTAAAATATTATGTTGACGGCGCATATATTCTTCAATATTAGCATTAAAATCATCACCTGCAATACGAGTTGATTTATCGCAAACAATACCTCCTAAAGCAATAACGGCAATTTCAGAAGTACCACCACCAATATCAATAATCATATTTCCCATTGGCTCCTCAACATCTATTCCCATACCAATTGCCGCGGCCATTGGCTCATGAATCATGTAAACTTCTTTTGCACCAGCGTGTTCAGCACTATCACGTACCGCACGTTTCTCCACCTCTGTAATACCACTTGGAATACAAATTACCATACGCAATGAAGGTTTAAAAAAACGATTTCCTGGATTAATCATTTTAATCATTCCTTTAATCATTTCTTCAGCTGCTTGGAAATCGGCGATAACTCCATCACGCAAAGGACGAATCGTTTTAATGTTTTCGTGAGTTTTACCATGCATCATTTGTGCTTGTTTGCCAACTGCAATCACTTTACCTGTTGTTCTGTCAACTGCTACAATACTTGGTTGATCAACCACTACCTTCTCATTATGTATAATGATTGTGTTGGCTGTACCTAAGTCAATTGCAATGTCTTGAGTTAAAAAATCGAATAATGCCATATATTATAATTAAAGAATTGTTGAATTTAAGAATTAATGAGTTGTTATTTAGTTTATTTTTTATTTTTTTTGAGATTTTGCAACAATTTTTAAAATTTCAGTAGCCTCGTCTAATATTAGATGCAGTTTCTTTAATGTTTGAGATTTCCGTATCTTTTATAATCTCTATCCAAAAGACAGATTCATCCGCTTCTTGAACTACAATACTTAGCTTTGAGAAAAAATCTGCATCAGAACGAGCTCTACAAACAGCTCTGTAATTTGCTGCGACAGAAGTAGCGAATCGAATTAATTGTTTTTTTATAATAAAAACTTCGTCAGATTTAGGCAAGGATTTGCAATAGATAATTACATCTACTGCAAATTTCTTCGTTCTTGCTTTAAATTCTTCTGCGAAGTTTATCATATCTTTTATTCTCTATCTCAATAACTAAATTTAGTGTTTAAAATGTCTTGTTCCTGTAAATACCATGCTCATGCCTTTTGCATCACAATATTCGATACTGTCTTTATCTTTAATAGAACCACCTGGTTGAATCACTGTATCGATTCCTATTTTGTGAGCAATTTCAACACAATCAGCAAACGGAAAAAATGCATCACTTGCCATTACAGCTCCTTTTAAATCAAAGCCAAAAGCTAATGCTTTGTTGATAGCTTGTTTTAAAGCATCTACACGAGATGTTTGACCAGTGCCACTTGCAATTAATTGATTGTTTTTTGCAATCACAATGGTGTTTGATTTTGTATGTTTTGCTAATTTATTAGCAAATAATAAATCTTTTATTTGAGCTGCAGTTGGCGCAACCTTTGTTACTAAAGTTAAGTTAGCTTCAGTTTCTGAAGCGGCATCTTTATCTTGTTCAACAATACCGTTTAGTAATGTTCTAATTTGTTTGCCTGGTAAAGCAACTGGTTTTTGAACTAAGATGATACGGTTGTTTTTTGATTTTAAAAGAGTTAACGCAGTAGCAGAATAGCTTGGAGCAATTACTACTTCGCAAAATAGTTTGTGAATTTCTTCTGCTGTTTCAAAATCAATTTCAGTATTACTAATTAAAATTCCTCCAAATGCAGATACTGGATCTCCAGCTAATGCATCTAAATAGGCGTTTAATATTTTTGCACGACTGGCAACACCACAAGCGTTATTATGTTTTAAAATAGCAAAAGTTGGTTCGGTTTTAAAATCTGCCATTAAATTAACAGCAGCGTCAACGTCTAGTAAATTATTATAAGATAATTCTTTACCATTTAATTTTTCAAACATCGCATTCATATCGCCATAAAACACGCCCTTTTGATGAGGATTTTCTCCGTAACGTAAAGTAACGCCATCATTGATACTGTGTTTTAAAACTGGTAATTGTTCAGTTGTATTGAAATAGTTAAAAATCGCTGAGTCATAATGGCTACTCATCGCAAATGCTTTTGCTGCAAATGTTTTACGGTCTGCTAAATCTGATGAACCATTTTTCTCGTTTAATAAATTTAATAAAGATGAATAATCATTTCTTGAAGAAACAATCACCACATCATTATAATTTTTTGCGGCCGCTCTTATTAAAGAAATGCCACCAATATCAATCTTTTCGATGATATCTTCTTCAGAAGCACCACTTGCTAACGTTTCTTCAAATGGATATAAATCCACAATAACTAAGTCAATGGTAGGAATCTCATGTTGTTCCATTTGAGCCACATCCGTGTCTAATTCTCTACGCCCTAAAATACCACCAAAAATTTTTGGATGTAAAGTTTTTACTCGACCGCCTAAAATTTCAGGAAAAGAAGTTAATCCTTCTACTGATTTTACTGAGGTTCCAAGGTTTTCTATAAATGTTTGAGTGCCGCCTGTACTATATATAGTTACGCCTAACTCATTTAATTTTTTTATAACTGGTTCTAAATTATCCTTGTAAAAAACGGATACTAATGCACTGTTTATTTTCTTTAAATTGCTCATAAATTGAAGTAAAACACAAAGATAATCGTTCAAAGGGCATCTAGGAGATTTGTTGAAAAGTGCTTAAAAATCCATGTAAATCAATTAATAACAAGTTTTTAACAATTTGCTTTTAATCGAAAATTCTCACTTTTAAAGTCTTTTTTTTCTACTTTTAAGAGATGTTTGATAAACTGGAATTATTAGATCGAGAATTATTTTTGGCCATTAACGGCTTCCATGCTCCCATATTTGATAGTTTGATGTATTACGTGTCTCAAATTTGGGTATTTGCACCAGTTTTTGTGTATTGGCTATACATGGTTTTTAATCGCTATGGCATAAAGAAACTGTTGATTTTACTAGGTTTTTTGTCTTTGTTAGTTGTGTTAACCGATCAAACTTCTAATATTACGAAGCATGCTATAAAACGCTATAGGCCTACTCATAACCTTGAGATTCAATCTCAAGTTCATATTGTAAATGATTATAAAGGAGGCATGTATGGATTCTTTTCAGGACATTCAACTAATACCTTTGGTGTTGCAATGTTGTTATTTTTGATATTTAGTAAGGAGTCTATAGTTTTTAGAGCGTTTTTTTTTGCATGGGCAGGTATCACGGCTTATTCAAGAATTTACCTCGGTGTTCATTATCCTTCCGATATTTTTGTAGGCTTTATTGTAGGATTATTTTGGGGATATGTGGTGTATCGACTCATACAATATTTTTTTAAGCAACAATTTCACGAAACCGTTGAAGTATAATGATAAAACTATTTTTAATAGGTCTGTTTTTTAGTTTATCTGTTTCAGCTCAATTACCTGAAACAGATATATGGTTATTTAAAATTGACAAAAAAGAAGGGAAGTATAGTTACACAAATCCTTTAAATATAACTCGTAGATTAGGTTATGATAATCAACCTACTTTCTCCCTAGATGGAAAATCTATTTTATATGTAAAGATCGATTCTACTAAGCAGGCAGATATTTACAAGTATTCTATTTCAAAAAAAACGTCAATTAATTTAACTAAATCGCAAGTGAGCGAATATTCTCCAACTATTATTCCTAGTGGTTTAGGTTTTAGTTCTGTGGTAGTTGAAAAAGATTCAGTGCAACGTATTTGGCAATTTAATTTTGATGGAATGTTTAAATCTATCGTTCATGAAGGTACTGATTCTATTGGTTATCACACTTGGTTGAATGCTGATACAGTATTGTATTATAAACTAACCGAACCTCATTCATTAAGAGTATTAGATTTGAAAACAAATAAAGATGTTTGGATTTGCAATCAACCAACACGTGCATTTAAAAAAATAGACGGTGGCTCTAAATTTATTTATGGTATTATAGATTCTGTTTCAACTCAATTTAGAATTTATAACCCTGCTTTACGAGAAAGTTCTCTTTATGCAATGTATGCCTCGATTAATGAAGATTTTATTTGGCATCCTAAATTGGGCTTAATTAAATCAGAAGGTTCGGATTTAATGAACTATAATGAGAAAACAAATACATGGGACATATTATTTTCTTTTACGAATTTAGGAATTAAAAAAATTACGCGTTTTGTGTTTGATTCTAAAACTAAACAACTTGCGATAGTAAGTAATTTGTAATTATGATAATAGAAAAACAAATAGGCGAATTTTTATATTCAACTGATAAATCAAAATTAAACCTTGATTACATTCATCATTTTTTAAGTAAAGAAAGTTATTGGGCAAAAAATATTCCAACAGAAACTGTTAAGGCATCGATTGAAGGTAGTTTATGTTTTGGTGTTTATGAAAAAGATAAGCAAGTTGGATTTTCGAGAGTGATTACCGATTATGCCACTTTTGGTTATTTAGCTGATGTTTTTATTGATAAAGATTATAGAGGAAGAGGTTTAAGTAAAGAGTTAATGAAATTTATTATGGAGCAAGAGCTGACAAAAAAACTACGTCGTTTTATGTTAGCAACTCTTGATGCACATAGTTTGTATGCTCAATTTGGTTTTGAAAGTCAAGAAGGAAATAAACGTTTAATGGGAGTTAAATTTTTTGAAGAATATAAATAGGATTTGATATTAGCAGCGATATATTTTTTAGTGTTTTGTTTTTTAGTAAGCAAACTGTCTTTTTTTAAAGATGAACATCTGTCTTTAAAATGGATTTTCTCTATTCTTATTATAAAATGTTTAGGATGTGCGGCGTATTATTGGGTGTATTTTTGTTATTACCCTGCTGGTTTTAATGGAGATAGTGTTTCAACATTACATGATGCTAAAATTATGTATAATGCTTTGCCAAATCATATGCTAGATTATTTAAAAATGATTTTCGGGTTACATTCCGAATTGGATACAGACCCGCTTTATCAGCCTTATTTTGAAAAGATTGAAAAATGGGGTAGGGCAGACGTGACCGGTGATTTTTTTTTAAATGATAATAGAACTCCTATTCGTATCAATGCCATCATCATGTTGTTTTCATTTGGTAATTATGCAGTACATGCTTTGGTAATGTTAATGATTTCTTTTGTTGGTCAGTTTGCTTTTTATAAAACGTTTAAAGGTTATTTTCCTAAAAAAGAATTGTTATTAGCCATCATTATTTTCTTAACACCTTCTATATTATTTTGGACTTCGGGAGTATTAAAAGAACCCATCGCCATGTGTTTGTTGGGCTTATTTGTTTTTTCTTATTTTAAATTATTTGTTCACTACAAATACGATAAGAAATATATATTTCTTCTTGTGTTTTCTTCTTTATTGTTTTTAATAATCAAGCCATATATTATTGTTTTATTACTTGTGCCGTTAATATTGTTTGCGCTTGTGAAGCGATGTCAAATAAAGAAAGTGGCATTGTTTTATTTGACTTCTTTGTTGGTAATATACGGAGCAGGCATTTTAATTTTAAAATTCGTGTTTCATAAAGATGTGCTAAATACCATCGTTGTTCGTCAAAATGATTTTGTGAGTTTAAGCAAAGGCGGGAGGTTTTTTATTAAAGATGATAAATATGTGCGGTTTGAATATCAT
The DNA here is from genome assembly GCA_040376995.1 of Flavobacteriales bacterium. Taxonomy (GTDB): domain Bacteria; phylum Bacteroidota; class Bacteroidia; order B-17B0; family Aurantibacillaceae; genus UBA4416. Next base: position 7,269 of record JBEIPP010000081.1, on the reverse strand, counting down.
GATACCACTCATTTTCATAAAGTTGATACAGTTAAAAATTTATTTCAATTAGATAGACATTCGGCTTTTATGTATTGGAATACACATAATTTAAGAGATACCATTTACGAAACAAATAATAAGGATACTTCTTATTTCGAATTAAGGTCTGTTTGTGCCCCTTCGGGTTCAGCTATCAACATAGATAGACTTCAGTATACATTTTCTTCTTTTGCTAAATTAATTCCTCAGTCATTTTATAATGTGTTATGCAAGCCTTTATTTTATGACAGTCGCTCTATTTTAGAGTTAATGGCATCTTTCGAAAATTTATGTTTTTTATTATTCTTTGCGCTTTGTTTTCTATTTAGAGACAAAATACCAATCGATAAAAATTTATTAATCTGTTGTATAGTCATAGTGATTACATCATTTATTTTAATCGGTATCACCACTACTGTAACGGGAGCTATTGTTAGGTATAAAATTCCTTTTATTCCTTTTTTATTAATGATTCCACTTTTGATATTGGATGTATCTATATTAAAAAAGATGCCTATTATCAAGCGTTTAGTTAATTAGTTATATTTGTTTTAAGCATTAATTTATATTATGGGTTTTATTTTTAATAATTTATTTCGTAGAAAGCCAGTTGCTGCAATCACTGATGCAGAAAGCCATGGAGAAGGATTGCACCGTGTGTTAACTGTAAGAGACTTAACCTTTTTTGGTATAGCCGCTATTATTGGCGCTGGTAGTTTTAGTAGTATTGGTTCGGCTTGCTTTTCGGGTGGACCAGCCGTTATATTTTTATTTATTATTTGTGCTATTGCCTGTGGTTTTACGGCTATGTGCTATGCTGATTTTGCTACACGTGTTCCAGCTTCGGGGAGTGCTTATACGTATGCTTATGTTTCGTTTGGTGAATTAGCAGCGTGGATTATAGGTTGGGCGTTATTAATGGAATATTCTATTGGTAATATTTATGTAGCATTTTCGTGGAGCGGCTATTTTGTAAATTTAATAGAAAGTGTAGGCTTACATATTCCTGTTTGGTTAACTAATAATTATTCTGATTCGCATCAAGCTTTTTTAGATGGAATTGTTGGTAAAATGAGTGATGCTTGGAATACAGCGCCAGTTATAGCAGGCGTGAGATTTATCATTGATTTACCAGCCGTGATGATTAATATTTTAGTGACATGGTTAGTATATGTTGGTACTAAAGAATCTCGTAATGCGAGTAATATTATGGTGATTATTAAATTAGCTATTATTTTACTAGTGATTGTTGTTGGTGCTTCTTATGTTGATATTGATAACTGGACACCCTTTATGCCTAATCAATTTAGTGGAGTAATGGCAGGTGTTTCAGGAGTGTTTTTTGCTTACATAGGTTTCGATGCGGTATCTACTTTAGCCGAAGAAAGTAAAAATCCACAACGCGATTTACCGCGCGGGATGATTTACTCACTAATTATTTGTACGATTGTGTTTATTATTTTAGCATTAGTATTAACTGGCATGGTTTCTTATACTGCTTTAAATGTGTCAGATCCTCTAGCAGAAGTGTTTGCTATGAAAGGCATTAAGTGGATGTTGTTTATTGTTTCTGTTGCAGCCGTTGTGGCCATGACGAGCGTGATTTTAGTTTTTCAAATGGGACAGCCACGTATTTGGATGGCAATGAGTAGAGATGGATTATTACCAAAGAAATTTGCTGAGATTCATCCTAAATACAAAACACCCGCTTTCTCTACATTAGTTACAGGTTTAGTGGTTGGCATTCCCATCTTTTTTACAACACCAAAATTTGTATTAGATTTTACGAGTATCGGTACTTTGTTTGCTTTTGTGTTAGTGTGTGGTGGTGTATTGATATTACCACGTAATATGGATGCTAAAGAAAAAGGAAAATTTAAAATGCCATATATCAATGCTAAATTTATTGTTCCTGCTATTACCATTATTTCTTTCATTATCATTTTTTATAATCACGCAAGTATGATTGTGAATGAAGATGCTTCTTATAACTTTCCAATGATTGTATTTTATTTAGTATGGATTTTAATTGCAATTTTCTCATTTATTAAAAACTACTCTTTAATTCCTGTTTTAGGTTTATTGTCTTGTTGCTACTTATTAACAGGAATGGGCTGGACCAACTGGATGATGTTTGGTGTGTGGTTAGTGATTGGCTTAGTGGTTTACTTATTGTACGGGTATAAGAAAAGTAAATTGAATGTCGCTCACTAGTTATAATCTATGGATTTTAGCGAAGAGTTAACAGATAAAATAAGAGAAGCATTGGTAGATGTTCCAAAAATATACGAAAAATATATGTTTGGAGGTGTTTGTTTATGGATTTTACAGGTAAGCGAATGAAGGGTTATGTGTTTGTGAGTGATGAAGGTATGAAAACTAAAAAGCAATTTAATTACTGGATTGATTTGGGCCTGGAGTTTAATACCATTGCAAAATCTAGTAAGAAGAATCCTAAGAAAAGAAACTAATACCTAATTAAAAGTTTTTTTATACTTAATCCTTGAACCAATATTGAAAATAGTACAATACAGTATGTACTAACAATAAACAAACTACTACCTTCAATTTTATTGGTTAGCGATAATGCTAAAGCAATAGAAATACCGCCTCTTAATCCACCCCACGTTAGAACAGCTAAATTCAAACTCTTTCTTTTCTCATGCCTATTAAATAAGAAGAATGCTGGTAATAATGAAATATATCTGCCAATTAAAGCCACTATTATAAGTATAGAACCGATTAAAATATAATTTGTATCGTAAGGCACTAAAAAGATTTCTAAGCCCATTAAAACAAACAAAATAGTATTGCAAATTTCATCAATTAACTCCCAAAATTTGTCTACATATTCTGCTGTAGTGTCCGACATCGCAAATTCCTTTCCTTTATTTCCAATAATTAAACCAGCAACAACCATTGCCAAAGGTTCCGATGCATGAAAGTGTGAGGATATAGTGTAACCCCCAGTAACAACAGCTAGTGTTATTAAAATTTCGGTTTGATAATGATCTATTGATTTCATTAAAAAATAACCTAAATACCCTATTAGTAAACCAATTCCAACGCCGCCAAATACCTCTACAGAAAATATTTCGAATATATTTCCAAAGGTTAATGCTTCCGTACCTCCCAAAATAATTGAGTATATAACAGCAAAAATTACAACACCAACACCATCATTAAATAATGATTCTCCTATAATTTCAGTTTTTAATTTTTGAGGGATTTTGTATTTAGATAAAATGCCAATAACAGCAATAGGGTCGGTAGGCGAAATTAAAGCGCCAAATAAAAAACATGAAATTAAATCAAGATTAATACCAAACCAACCAATAACTACATGTGTTGCTAATCCAATTAATAAAGTAGAAATTAATACGCCTAAAGTTGCATAAGAAAACACAGTTGCTTTTGCCCCTTTTAGTTGTCCTATTTTCACATGTAGTGCACCTGCAAATAATAAAAAACATAAAATAAAATCAAGCACAAATGCACTAAAGTCAAAACCAGTTAAAAAATCTCGTAAAGGAGAAATGTACGTTGGATTAATAGTTTCAATGATTTTTAAAGCAATGCCTAATACAACACTTATTAGCATTACACCAATTGTGGTAGGTAGTTTTAACCATTTATGGTTGATGTAACCAAAAACAGCAGATATTGAAATAATGATGGCAAAAAATTCTAACATAGCACATAAAGATAATATAAAAATTACACTTTACTTATTGAAATACACTTATCCTGTGTAATCATAAACATCCTTTTGAATACAGTCAAAGCAGTAATTTAACTCTTCATCAACTTCGGGTTTTGTAACTCTATTGATGCTATATTTCTTTTTGCATTTTACACAAACCCTCGAATACCAGTTATTTGGTGTGTTATGTTGTATGCGTATGTAAATTAATCTCTCCTTATTCATTTTTAACAGATTGACTTTCTCGATAAGATAAATAGATAATTAAAATCACAGAAATCAAAATAAACAAGATTAGTAGAAACCCTGAAACCATCGGAAAATCATTAAATAAAACTAGATTAATTAATATCCCGCATAAAATCAATTCAAATGCTATTAATATAAAATCAGTTATTTTTAACTTAATATATTTTTTCATACTCAAAAATTAAATAATTCTATTCATCACTTATTTAATTTTTATTCATTAATTCTAATTCAATTTGCACTTTAATCATTACTAAAGATTCTGTACTTAATCCTTCTAATTGTTTTTTATCATGTGTAGAATTATGAAGTAAAATAAATGAAATTAAATACTCTCTATCCATTTTAAATTGTATTATCTGGTTTAGGAAAAATAATTTTTGGCTTGTAAGCTTTTGCTTCAATTGGTGTCATTCCTGCGTAAGCAATTATAATCACTTTATCACCTGTACTTATTTTTAGAGCCGCAGGTCCGTTCATACATATTTCACCCGTGCCACGCTTTCCTGTTATAACATAAGTAATTAATCGTTCTCCATTTCTGTGATTAATAACATGCACTTGCTCTCCTTCAATTAAATCAACAGCATCCATTAAATTCTCATCAATAGTTATACTTCCTATATAATCAATGTTTGCTTCGGTTACAAAAGCATTATGTATTTTCGATTTCAATATTTGTAGTTGCATATTACATGTTTTCTACCATGTTTAATAAAACACGATGTTTTAAAATAATAATTTTAGTTCCTTTAGTTGTGATTATTTTTTCATCTTTAAAAATGCGCAACATTCGCACTAATGTTTCTTTGGCAGTTCCAACAAATCCTGCAAAATCATCCCTGTTAATAGATATAAAAACACTTTTACTAGAATCTTCATTTCGTTGGTAAACTTTATTTAGGATTAATAAACTCAATGCTACTTTATCTTTTACGCTGTGTTGAGAAAAGATGGTCATTTTATTTATCCATACCGAAAATTCTTTCGATAGATTAACGATAAGTTCTTTAGCTAAAGTTGTAGAAGATTCAAGTATCTCTAAAAATAATTCTTTAGGAACAAACGAAACAATCACATTATCCATAGCTACTGCCGATACTGGGTGCGGCTCTTCGGCTAATAGAGGTCTATATCCAAAATAATCTCCTTTTTTATAGATGTAAACAATTCCTTCTTTGCCATCACTATTTGTTTGAAATATTTTTACTTTCCCTTTCTTAATAATATATACACCTTTCGAAAAACTATGTTCTTTAAACAGGCATTCTCCTTTCAAGTATTCTTTTCGTACAATTCCATTTTTTACTAATAAAGATTCCTCATAGGATAATGAATCAAATAAAGAAGATGATTTTAAATGATATTTTTCTATGTTAAACTCCATGTGGTAAGTATATTAATCTTTAATAAAAACAAAATTGACAATTGTCAATTTTTATTTATAAACCTTGCTGTACATTTGCATAGATATACTTATATATTCCTGTGCAAAAACCTGTTAGTGTGCAACGCGCTAGCGGGTTTTTCACTTATATAAATAATGCATAGTCATTTAAATATTCAGCTCCTTTACAAAATTTTATATGCCATTGATTCTGATGAAATTCAAGAATTAGCAATGTTAGTAGATGACAATTTACCTAAAGAAAAGATTTTGAAATTAGAAAAAATGTTAAATGACCTATTACTCGAAAATGATTTAACCTATCAAAATAGTAGTAATATCAAGCATTTCATAAATTATTTTGATTAATGAAATTATAAATTGACAATTGTCAATTGATTAAAAATAAGATGTGTGTTAATTGAACTCATATTAACCTCATTCATCGTTTAATAATAGTTCTAATCTTTTACTAATTAAATGAATGTTAAACACACGTATTATGAAGCTACAGTCTTATTCTTTGCACAATTACAAAAACATTCCTCAAATTGTTAAACTATCTCCCGAACAAATAGAGGCAATTGAAGTTGTAGGTAATGTATTACCATTTAAAACAAATAACTATGTAGTTAACGAATTAATCAATTGGGATGACATTGATAATGATCCCATGTTTAAGTTAACATTTCCACAAAAGGGAATGTTGAGTGAAGAACATTACAATGCAATGAAAATTGTTTTGGAACATACTAAAAACAAAGATGAAATAAAGAATATAGCAAATATCATTCGTAATGAATTAAACCCACATCCTGCAGGACAGATCGAACACAACGTTCCCGAAATAAATGGAGAAAAATTAATGGGGATGCAACATAAATATAAAGAGACAGTATTGTTTTTTCCAAGTCAAGGACAAACTTGTCACGCATACTGTACCTTTTGTTTCCGTTGGCCTCAATTTGTGGGTATGGACGAATTAAAATTTGCAACAAAAGAAGCTTCACTTTTAAGAGATTATGTAATAGAAAATAAGCAAGTAACCGATATTTTATTTACAGGCGGCGACCCAATGATTATGAAAGCGAAAATTTTCGCTACCTACATTGAACCTTTATTAGAAGCTGATATTCCTAATTTACAAACCATTCGTATTGGTACTAAAGCCTTAGCTTATTGGCCATATAAATTTACAAGTGATGATGATTCCGATGAAATGATACATTTATTTGAATCCATCATTAAAAAAGGCATTAATTTATCTTTTATGGCACATTTTTCTCATCCTGTAGAGTTAGATACGCCTGCTGTAAAATCAGCAATAAAAAAACTACGTAGTATCGGTGTGCAAATTAGAACACAATCTCCTGTATTAAAACATATAAACGATAAGCCTGAAATTTGGGCAGAAATGTGGCGTAAGCAAGTTAATTTAAATTGTATACCATATTACATGTTTATACCCAGAGATACAGGAGCACAAGACTATTTCGCGATTACATTAGAAAATGCGTGGCATATATTCCGTAACGCCTATCAAAAAGTAAGTGGAGTTTGTCGCACAGTAAGAGGACCTAGTATGTCGTGTACTCCTGGTAAAGTGCAAGTATTAGGTGTTTCAGAAATAAAGGGAGAAAAAGTATTTGTTTTAAGAATGTTGCAGGGCAGAAACCCAGATTGGGTTGCCAAACCATTTTTTGCCAAATACAACGAAAACGCTATTTGGATGGACGAACTAAAACCTGCCTTTGATGAAGAAAAATTCTTTTTTGAAGAAGAATTAGAATGGCTTTTTAATGAACATGTAACTGATGACGAAAAAATAAGTTTTGAATAATGGAGTGCCTTAATTTGTTTTGGATAACGGGAGTTATTGCCATAGGTATAACTGTAATTATAACACTTG
>JBEIPP010000109.1:0-11052 GCA_040376995.1 Flavobacteriales bacterium | reverse complement strand
TCTTTGTTGCTTTCTGCAATTTATAGAATACGTATTATGAACCATGCTGTATATAGCATAAATTAGCCCGCTATAAATAAACTGCGATTCAAAACCATTCCAACATCCCATAATAAACAATGTCATAAAAATGGCCATATTTTGCTTTGTAATTGGATATGCCTTTAATTTTTGGAAACCGTTTAACCATTTATAAGCTGGCTTAAATACATAATCTGTTAACCAATTTGTTAAAGAAGCGTGCCAACGTTGCCAAAAATCAGGAGGATTAAGCGCTAAGAATGGTTTATTAAAATTAAATGGTAATTCAATGCCAATCATCTTGCTAAATCCGCATGCTAGGGCAGAATAGCCAGCAAAGTCAAAAAACAAATAAAACATATAAGCATACATGTCGTTTAAATAATACATGAATGTTTTTTCTTCAAATACAAAGTCATTTAACCAATAGCGATAAATAATTTCAGCAATGACATATTTATATAAAACACCTTTTAAAAATTCAGAAAAACCAGACTCAACATTTTCAACCGTTATATTATCAAAAGCTTTATAGCTTTTTTGAGTAAATGACTGAAATCGATCTAATGGGCCAATTAATAAAGCTGGAATAAAAAATAAGAAATTAAAATAATCGATAAACTTAAATTCATTTTTCGAATTATAATCAATATTGGTTTGTATGGCTCTAAAAGTCACAAATGATAAACCAATGAAATACAATACACTTAAATCTACTTTGATTTTAAATAGAAGCATTGGCAACAATAATATCAATGAACTAATTAAACGGTGATTAATCTTGGGGCTGACATACTTAATAAACAAATAAGATACCATTGAAAAGACAATAGCTGAAATACCTAATTTGATATATAACAATAAATATAAAAAGGTTAAAGAGAATGTTATAACAGAATAATGCTTGTTTTTAAATATAAACTTACATAGTAAAATGATTGCAAAATAAATGAATGCAAACACATAGAAGTTTATATTAGAGAATGGAGTCATTAAAACTGAGCGTAAATAAAAGAAGTTGCTGAATGAGGGATATTATATTTTGATTTATTATGCGGATTATATAAAACATATAAGCCTAAAACGATGCTGACATAAAGCAACATTTTTTTCAAAAAATTATAGTAGTTTTCTTTTTTCATTTAAAATTATTTTGAAGAAAATTCCTCTATGATAAATTTATCCATTTGATACCATCCATAATTACCTGGATGCATCACGTCTTCTGTTGTTCCAATTTGATAATTACTTAAAGCTGGTGTAAACATATCTAAATACTTAAAATCATTTTGTTTTAACTCACTCTCTATATTTTTGATGGTTGGCTCAAGTTCCTTAGCATTTTTATAAGCCAAGGTATTTAATGGCATAATGATAAAAACAGGTTTACAGTTTAATTCTTTACAAAGACTTAACAGCATTTTAAAATCCTGATACTCTTGAGAATTTTCTGTTATTTTAAATTTCTTTTCAGATTTACCTTTTAATCGATTTGCGTAATACTCATTTTCAACCCCTAAATCATTATTAGTAGAAGTTTTCTTAAACTCCTCAATGGCTGATTGATATAAAGAATCCCAATTAGGCTTAAAATTTTGAAAACGATATTGAATAGTATCTTGAGAAAGATTCAACAATAGCTTATTGTAAACATCAGAATCGTATGAACTGTGACTAACTTTTTCATACATAAAATTAAAAGGTGCATACAGCTTGTCGTTATATGTATAAAATTGATTAATCATATTACTTGGAGAATTGATTTGTCCATATTTTCTTTTAATATAGTTGGCATAATATGTCTTATATGAATTTGACAATTGATTGTCACAATAAATTTGATTCATCACAACATCATTATTATACTCAAAAAAACATTGTAAATCTGTTCCTTTAGAATCTGAGCCTTCAAACCAACCTGGAGATAAAATAATTGCAATTTTAGAGTTTTTAAGAACTGGTCTATTAGCAGCTATAACATTAGAGATGGCAAAGCATTGAAAACCAGCGTGACCAAACGCTTGAATACTTAATTGATGTTCTTTAAAAAAATTATAACATAAAGCATTTAAATGATGAGATGTTAATTCGGATGAACCAAACACTACTGGAATGCTTTTATCTAAAGCATTAGATAAGGTAATATTTTCAGAAAGGCGGTTTTGATTAAACGTTGGAATATAATTTTCGGTGATGAACCCGAAATCTGACTTATATTTTTCTTGATAGTAGTTGTCTATTTTGTCTTTTGAATAAAAGAAAAATAAACATGCAATTAGCAATGGAATAATATGAAGTAAAAGGAACTTCAATTACTGTTTAGTTTTAATAAAATTATCAATTAATTCAACCGTAGAGAAATTTTCGATAGAGATTTCGTTAAAAGGAATTTGGATATTAAATTCTTCTTCTAAAGAAGTTGCTAAATCAATTACAATAATAGATGATAAAATGCCAGATTTAAACAACTCATCATTTAAACCAACCTTTGTAAAAGCCACTTCCTGAATCTTATCGGCAATAACTTGTTGAGTAGTAGTCATAAATATTAAAATATACTCGCAAATGTACTGAAAAGACTTAAATTACAAGCACTTAACGAGATAAACTTTCGTGTTTTTTGATAGATTTTTTGAGTAAAATAAAGTCAAAAATTCCTTTTAAATACCCCATCCCATAACTGAAATGAAGGATAAAAAATGTATAGGCTATTTTAATAGCTGTTATAGGCTTTGTATTTTGTCGGAAAGCCATAAAACCTGCCATCAACAGATATAAAACCAAAAATAAACTGAAAAAGCAGAACACTTTTATTCCAATTAATAACGAAAGCAGTAGAACAAATAAATAGCTCACAAAAGCTGCTGGAACAAGTTGCCTAGTTGTAGTAACTGTTTTATGCAACACATTGACATACACTTTCCAATAGCCATATTGATAATACTGCTTGTATAATTTTTTAAAAGAAGCTCTTACAAAATACTTGCATTTAATTTCAGGATTCAAAAAAATCTTGTAACCAGCAGAAGTGATGCGGTAATTAAATTCATCATCTTGATTTCTAATTAATTCTTCATTAAACAAGCCAACCTTATCAAATATCTCTCTTTTATAGGCTCCAAAAGCTACAGTATCAACGTATCCCTTCTTATTTCCCGTTCTAAAATGAGCATTACCTACACCAAATGATGAAGACATCGCACTACCGATAATTTTAGAGGTTGCGTTTTCGTAAACATTTTCTAAAACACCTCCTACACACATAATGGCTTCGTTTTCAGAAAACGTCTCTATATTTTTAGCTACAAAATCTTTATCTACTTCCGAATGTGCTCCCAGAATAATAACAACATCAGCGCTTGATTCTGTAATCCCTAAATTTAAAGCGTATGGAGTTGTTTTTTTACTATTATTTAAAATCAAAAAACGATTACTGCTTTTAACAAAATCCTTGATTATTTCAATCGTCCCATCATTACTACCTCCATCGCATACATAGGTTGTAATTAAATCCTTGTTATAGCTTTGCTGTGCAATAGATTGAAGACAACGTAAAATGTAGTCTTTTTCATTTAAACAAGGGATAACTATAGCAACTGTTTTCAATTTACTTCGATTCTAATTCTTTAACTGCCATTTTAAAATTCACAAACTCAACTTTATTTTCCGCAAGATACTCTATCAGCCACATATACCAATCTTTCCAGGTTTTATGAGAATGTGAAAAATAACGATCATGAAAATCAATTCCTAGATATGGCAAATTTAAATCAACGGCTTTATCTATTATTTTTTTTGTTTCCTCGCAACTTTGAAAGAAGTTTTTACTCTGCCATTGCTTTGGTTTCTCAATAATGTAACTATCCATTATTTGAAATGGGAATTCCCACATCGTATCAATTTTAAATGGCGCTTTAAATCCCATTTCACTACTATCAAACAAATAGCCAGCTTTTGCCATATTTGTAAACGTTTGGTCGTTGGTTCGTATATAATGCATACGAGTACCAAAAGTGTTTTGTTGTGACAAATCCTTGAACAAAGAATATTCTTTATTTATTTTTTCGAAATTTTCAAATTCAATTCCATGCGCACCGACATCACAACCCATTTCCAGCATTTTTTTTATCCAAAATGCAGATTGAGCAGTGCTATATGACAAACCTACCCCTTTATTTACTCCAATAAAATAAGTAGTTGGTACATGATGCTTTTGATTAAAAGCATGTAATTCTTCAATATGTTGCCATTGATTTTTAAAAACATCCCCTATTCTATAAAAAAACTCAGCAAGAGAAATTTTACCTGTCAGTAATTCAATTTTACTTCGCGCAAAAAACTTAGGAACTATTAAATCCTGAAAATAATGCTCAGAGAGTGTTAAGTGATCAATATCGTGAGAAACAATAGCCTTCATACTAGAAGACTAAAATAACAAAAAGAGGGTGTTTATTTTTTGTTTTTAATAAATTTAATTAACCACGGGAGTCTATTAACTTGCAAAAAGCTATATGTGCATACTTCACCTCCAAATCCCATATAAAAGTTAGCTAAACCTTGTGTAGAACCACCACCAAAATCAAAAAAAGTAGATCTATCAGCAAAAAACTCAATGGCATGTTTCATCAATAAATGCATACTGCCAGAATTATCAGCTTTATCGAAATTAGTTCCCTTTAAATATAAGGCATGCTTGCCATTGCAAATAAAATGGCCTAAGGCTTTGATTGTTTGATGTTTATCAAGCACTTTGAACGTGTAGAGGGTTTTACTTTCTATACTATTTTTTAATAAATCATCTAATAAATCAACCGTCGCCTTAGTTAAATTCACCTCTCCTTCGAGAAATGGGTTAAGGTATTTTTGTGATAATGGTAGAACGTCCTTATCTTCTACTCTCTCAACAACAAAGCCATTTTCAATCGCTTTATTAATGTTTCGTTTCGTGTTTTGATTAAACTTATATTCGGATTTATAATTTAAAATATAAGTGTTTTTGGGAGTAATAAATTCGGAAGTTATCTTATTTGATATATTTAATTCTATATCAATTAGCTTATAGTGTTGAGTGATATAATTAAAAAACAACTGTTCAATTTCTAAATTCACTTTTCCAAACGCGCCTAATTGCGAAGTAAATGGAGGCTGAGGCAAATACGTAAAACCAAATTTAGTTTTATGAGTTAAAGGAAATACACTTTCGTAATCTCCAATAATCAAAGCATCCCATTGAGGACAAGTTGCGTTTAAATAAAAGGATTGAGCAAAAACAAAAGGAGTTTCTGAATCTAGAATCGTTTGATCCCACTTTTTAAAATCAATATCCTGATGTTGAATTCGAATAATAGTCATTTAAAAAAGCTCTCTCTTTTTAAATTTCAACAACATCTCTAAAGGTAAAATTGCTTTATTTACCGTAAAATAAGGAAATAATTCTGGTCCAAAGCTTCTAAAAAATTTCTCGACCCCTTTTAGCATAGAACCTTCAAAATCAAATGTTGTACATCCCAACTCTTTTGACTTTTCAATACATTTTTGAACCAATAAATTATTAACACCTTGTATTCCTGATTTTTTATCAACGCCACCTAACATATAATAACAGTTAAGCTGATCATACACACAAAAAACCATACCTAACGTAGCATTATCTTTTTTAGCAACTAAGCAAAAAGAATTAGAGAAGTCTGAAAACTTTAAAAATATATTTTCTAAAATAGGTTCGTAAATATTAGCTCCAGTTGCACTTAATGTGGTTTTGAAATAATTAAACTCTTCTTTTTTAGTCAACATGCTTTCTTCAACAACAACGCCTTCTTTAATAGCTTTGTTAATCGCATTTCTATTCTTTGAATCAAAATTTGATTTAATAGTCTCAATGGATTGTTGAAGATTGATTCGATATGTATAATTTGGAACAACTTTATAGCCACTCCAAATAAAAGATTGTAAGTCAATTATTTGTGATGGAAAAGCAATAATGGTTAATGCACTTTTTTGATTGGTGAAAAATGTACAAAGCTCACTCATTACTTCCTTGGAGAAGTTATTAATAGAAGCATTATTCTTACTACCAGAAACATAAAACAAGCCACAATGCGGTGTGTATGGTGGAAGTTTAATAAACTTAAATCCAAACTTTTTTGTATCTAAAAAATAAAAGCCACCTATTAATTGATGCTCATCTTTATAAATACCAATAAGAGTAAGAGTGTCTCCATAAATACTCAACCATTTTTTGCTGGCAAAAACACCAATATGTGATTCTGCTTTTTCGCAAAAAACATCAAGATTATCTATAGGTTTTAAAATCACTTTCTAATTATTTTTAATTACTGATACTAATTGCCTATAATGGTTAATCAATAGTTTACTTTCTGCTTCCCAAGTATATTTTTCAATTACCAAATTTTTCCCAGCTACAGCAAGCTTATCACTTAATTGTTTATCAGACAATAATAATTCAATTTTACTTTTGATATCTTTAGGATCCAAAGGATTTACAAATAAAGCACATTCATTAAAAGTTTTTATCCAATAAGGAAAATCTGACATTATAATAGGTATGCCTGATGCCATATATTCAAATGCTTTTATTGGTAAACTAGTGAGGTAATTTGGTTTATGATATAAATTTGCAACACCTATATCAGCAATTTTTAAATAAGAATACACTTTGTCCATTTTCACTAACCCAATATAATTCATTTTTTTATTTAAATCAGCTAACTCGCATTGCTTTTTATAGTCATCATTTTCCCATTGCCCTAATGTTAAAAAGGTAATATTTTCAATAGTTTGAATAGCGTCAATAATTTCTTTAATACCTCTAATTTTACTGAGTCCACCCGCATAAACAATTATTCGCTTATTACTATTTTTTATAGAAATATTTGGTTCAGTTTGTTTGATGAGTTGATAAATAGAAAAATTTCTGATAGCTATAAATTTATTAATCTGCTTTTTATAATTGTTGTTGATGTAGTTCCAGTAACCATCTTCGGCGATAATAATTTTGTCAAAAAAACGCACTCCCATTTTTTCAAACATAAGATATATTGAGGAAATCGTTTTTTTTATCCACCCATTTCCTAACCATTCTTTATCATTAATTTGAAAATAAACAAGTTCATGCATATCGTATATTACTTTTTTTCCAAATAACTTTTGAATTAAACCAAATAGAATTAAATCAGGGTCATGAAAATGATAGACCTTTGCATTTATTTTAAAAGCCTGAATTAGAATTTTAATTTGTAATAAAAAAAAACGATTAAATCGAGATGAACTTTTCGGTAAAGCATGAATTTGAACATTGTTTAACACTTCATCTTTTTCGCCAATTGCAATTACATGTACTTCAAAATCATCTGCTAAAGAAGAGCATTCTTTAAAAAAAATTCGATCATCATGCACGCTATGTGCAGATGACACATGGCACACTTTAACTTTTTGCATGATTTGAGTGATTCGAATTAGGAGAATGATTAATTAAAGAATCATATATAGAAGTAAATTTTCGATATGCTACTTCAACAGTTCCTTTTTTCAGAATAAGACGCTTATTAATTTTAGCCACGTCATCAAGAATGTCCTGATCTTTATCCAAAATAAAATTAAAATCTGATTTATAATAGGCTCCATTGACCCTGTCACTAATCCACTCTCTTTTAGCTGGTAATGACGACACAATAGGATAACAACCATAATACATAGCTTCTAACAAACTAATTGAAGTAGCATCGCTATCCGGAATTGAAACATAAAACTTTGATTTGGCATACCATTTTAAATTTTCATATAAGGACAGCCAGCCAACAAAAGTTACTTTTTCTGAAACATTTAATTTAACTGCTAATTGTTTTAAATTTTCTGTTTCTTCTCCTGTAGCAGCAATTACCAATCTATAGGTATTTCTGCCAGTGTCTTCCAATTTTTTGAAAGCTCTAATAATTTCATCAATATTATATAAAGGCTTATGTAATCGGTTACTATAAATAATATTTTCTTTTTGAGCAAAAAGTTCATCATGAGGTTCCATACCAAAATTAGCGACAACTAATTTATCTTTACGTAAAGGCATATACTTTAAAGCTTCTTGGCCCAAATATTCGGCATCAGCAGTTACAACATCAGCATTTTTCAAACAATATTTTACAATTTGTTTTAAAATCACACTTCTTTTTGGAGACAATAAAATATCGCTACCCCAAGCTGTTAAAACTATTGGAATATTAAATGATTTTAATGCTAAAATGGAGAATAAAGCAACAGAATTAACTTGATGTATATGAATCACATCTGGCTTAAACGACTTACACACTGATTTCATTTTCTGGATAGTGGAATAGAAATTACTAAGCTTTTTGTACGAAAATGATACAAATTCTATTTTTTCTATTTCTTGGCCAGGTCTTGGCTCATCAGTAATTAAGCAAATTTCATCAAAATAGGGTTTAACTAAATGATAATAGTTATATGTGTGAATAGTAACATTTCCTATCAACAACAATTTTTTACCCATTTAACTTAATTTTTATCGAGTTGCTTATAACCGGTTAGTGTTTTATAAAAAAACTTTATAAAGTCCTTAAATTTAAGATATTTTACTTTAAAAAACGGTAATTTAAAAGCTAATTTTATATTCATTAAACCCATTCCTGAATTACCGCATATTTTAACCCATCTAGAAACTAATACTTGAGAATGTTCTTCAATGTAGTTTGGATATTTTACAGCAAACTGTTGATGTAATTTAACTAAAAATGCTAAGCCTGAATACAAATAGTCTTTATCCTGTTTACTAATACCTTTAAATAAATTCAATAAAAAATGCAACTCTATTGAAGTGGGTAAAATATTAAACTGTGATAGTAAATTAGTTTGAATTTTTGATACACTTTGGTACTTATGGTCTTCGAATACCGTAGATACTTGTTTATCATGAACTCTATAATTCAATAAAAATTCAGGGATATTTTTGCTATTTCCAACAAATACTAATCTGCTCCATAAATCATAATCTTCTGAATGTTTATAATCCTCTCTATAAAGTTCGTTTAACTGAAGTAAAGATTCTTTTTTTATCATCACACTAGGATGAGCAAAGGGACATGTAAAAAAAATAGAAGCTAAAATTTGTGCATTTGTTACTGGCATATAATCAATAAAATTTTCAGACCCATTACCAAAAGTTTTGATAAATGAACCACAAATAACAAGATTATTATCATTTTCAAATTCCTGAATTTGTTTTTCAAAGCGATTAGATACAGATACATCGTCCGCATCCATACGAGCAATATATATTCCTTTTGCTAATCCAATACCTCTATTTAAAGTATATATTAAACCTTTATTGCTTTCATTTTTTATATAAACAATTCTGGAGTCATTGAACCCTTTAATAATTTCTGCACTGTTATCAGATGAGCCATCATCTAATAATAATAACTCAAAATGCCCATAAGTTTGATTCAATATACTTTCAATAGCCTCTGCAAGATATTGCTGACCATTATATACTGGCATTAAAACCGATATCAAGGGATTTACAACTTTAGCCATGAGGTTGGAATTAAATCTTTTGTATTTAAATTTTTATCAGCAAACCATAAATGAGGAGCAATAACCATTTTTTCAGGATTTTGATTTAACCAAGCTCCCCACCAACTAAAACTACTATTGGCAATGATGTTATGTTTACATTGACTCATTAAATACATATCAAATACGCTATTTTCACCAGTATTAAAATCAACATACTCACATTCATTAACTAGTTTTAAGTTTGATTTTACCCAATCCATATCATCCGAAAAGATAAATACTTTTACATCTTTAAATAAACCATTAAAATGCGCCATTGCTTTATCATAGTATTCTAAAGGAAGAGTGCCATGAAATTCATTTGCATTTTTATCAGACACGTAATCGCCTCTTCTTATATGTAAACTAACAGAATTAGAATTTAAAATTAAATCCTTGGTAAATTTACATTGCTCTGACATTTCTTTTTTAATCACTAAATCCTTCAATAAAATTTCTCTAATAGAACTAAAATATTTTTCGGATTGCCAATAACCATTTAAATAAGTACGTTTTGAAGAAGATGTAAAAAAATCCTCCATAAAACTAAAATCATTTTGATTGAAAATGTTTTTTTTTAAAACACTACTTGGAAAATACTCAGAAATAAATTTATCCAACAATGATTTTTTATAAAAAGCATCAATGTCATTATAAGAAGCGATTAAATATTTTGTATTAAATATATTTAATTCAAATCCACGCTTAGTATATTCGTTTTTAGGATCAGCATTTAAAAAAGAAAGGTCCAGTTTTAATTCTGTTTTGTGTTTTAATGCCAAGGCTCTTCCAGTTGCGTACTGAAACAATTGGTTACCCAAGCCACCCATTAATTTAACAACTATCACAACTAATACTTTTCTATTTTAAAATAACGTTTGTTATACTTACTATTTAATAGTCTGTATTTTATGCGTTTTAATGTTTTAAATTTATGTAGATTTTGAAACACTTGATCTAAAAATTCATTTAAATTCTCAGGAACTTCAAATATTTCTTTTAAATCCGAAATGGAATTCACATCATATCTCAAAAATAACTCATCAAAAAAAACCAAATAGCTCTTTTTTGATTTAATCTTTGATATTATTTTTGAAAATAAAATTAAATGCTCCTTGACTTGAATAATTTTATCATACTGAATTTGTTGAGTAACTTGTCCAATTACTCCATTAGTAATACATATTAGCTCATTATCATCATAGGCAATATTATTATTGTTTTCTAATAGTGAAATATAAAAATCAACATCAACCAACCATTTAAATCTATTATCAAATTTTAATTTTATACTTTTTCTATAAATGGTAGCACTTGGAGCATTTATAAGATTTTTAAAAAACAAATAATAATAATCATTCTTAATTCTATTTAAATCATCCTTACTACATGTGGATTTTAGTAGGGAAGCCGCGGCCTTCCGGAAGTTCATGATGCTGGAGC
>JBEIPP010000048.1:0-19433 GCA_040376995.1 Flavobacteriales bacterium | reverse complement strand
TATATTTATTTAATAGTCCAAATGTAATAAAAAAAACAATTCAACAAAATTTAGACTATTTTTTATTTATAATTGGTATTAAGCCATTTTTTGATTTTTGGATCGTTTACATTATCATTATATCCCCAATCTTCGTTACCCGTGTTATAGGGAGTATCAATGTAAATGCATTTTATTTTCCTCCGTATTCGGGTAATAATGATTTTAAGGCTTCGAGATTATCGCCGTTAATAATTTTGTTGCCCTTGGTTTCGACAGGCTCAACCACCGTCGCACTATCGGAGACTGAGCTTGTCGAGGTCCCGATGTGATTAAATGTATACTGATGCTCTAATACACGATAGGGTATATGAAGGTGATGGTTAATCACCTTCATGTACCCTATCCAATCTAATGTGGGCATACGTTTTTAGTGGGTATCAAATGTTTGTAAAAAACATACACATTGTACATTAAATAAACATAGTATTTTTTATCTGTTTTTAGATCAAAAGATGACTTTTGTGGGGATGATTAAAGTGCATATAGGCAAGAAGATAAAGGAAATTTGGACAGTATCCAGATTAAAAGGAACTGAGTTTGCCGTTCTTATTAATAAAGATAGACAGGTCATCTATGAATTTTTAAAAGAGAAACTATTGATACTGGCTTACTTGAAACCATCTGTAAGGTATTAAATCACGATTTTTTTGTTTACTACGAGCAAAATCCATTCAATACTGCAAAAGAATCAAAATCGGACTTCGGCTTCGCTACTAAAGACGATTTAGCTGATTTAGCTCAGCCCATCCTTAAACTCACTAAAGCAATAGAACGTATTGAGGAACAGTTGCCAGCTTCGACCCTTCGACAAGCTCAGGGTTCAGCCGCCAAGAAGGCGGTTGCTAAAAAGAAGAGCGCAATGAAATAAACCTTAATTCTTTAACACCTGTCAGGTTTTTAAAACCTGACAGGTGTTATCTGAAAAATTTTCAGCAATCGTTTTCCTGACGTCAGGAAAACGATTGCTATGCCTAAAAATGCTAGTAGAAAGAGACATACGCCCTGAAAGCTTACCGATAGCAGATGATGTAAAGAAAGTGCAACGTAAACTAGATACAGAAAATAAAAAAGCACTTAAATCAACAAATAAAAAGAAGAGTAAAAAGTAATTTATAATTCCTACAAACCCTGCCAGAGTTCAAAACTCTGGCAGGGTTAATTATTTAAATATTATTTTTACAATCCATGGATTTATTTTCTGATAATCAAATTACCAATTTATTACCATACGATGGCACAGTATTATATTATGGTTGTGTGATGCCTCAAGCTGATGCCAATCAATACTTTAATGAATTATACAATAATATTGAATGGCGTCACGACGAAGCTGTTGTGTTTGGAAAACATATTATCACCAATAGAAAAGTAGCTTGGTATGGCAATAAAGAATACGACTACACTTATTCTAACACCACTAAAAAAGCATTGCCTTGGACTACTGAATTATTAAAACTAAAAAAACTGGTTGAAGAAAAAACAGAAGCCACTTACAATTCGTGCTTATTGAATTTATACAATACTGGAGAAGAAGCTATGGCTTGGCATAGCGATAGCGAAAAGATGTTACAAAAAAATGGGACCATTGCTTCTTTAACACTTGGAGCTGAAAGAAAATTTGCCTTTAAGCATAAGATAACTAATGATACAACTTCTATCCTATTAGCACATGGTAGCTTAATGGTAATGAAAGATGAAACACAAACTCATTGGTTACATCGCCTACCTCCAAGTGTTCATATAAAACGCCCACGTATTAATTTAACATTCAGAACAATTATAGATTAATACTATATTTGATAAACAATGCCTTTCTTTAATTGTTAAGTAAATCATAAAATTTATTATTTGAAAAACCTATACACCTCCGAACTAACTCAGTCATCTTACGACACAATTATTATTGGTTCAGGAATGGGGGGATTAAGCACCGCTGTTTGTTTAGCAAAATCAGGTAAAAAAGTTTTAGTTCTCGAAAAACATTATACCATAGGTGGCTTTACACACAGCTTCAAACGCAAAAAATTTGAATGGGATGTTGGTGTTCATTATGTAGGCAAAGTAAACAACCCAAAATCTTTAATCCGTAAAACGTTTGATTACCTCACCAATAGTCAATTAAAATGGGATGATATGGGAGAAATTTATGATCAGGTTGTTATTGAGGGTGACGTTTACAACTTTAAAAAGGGATTAGAAAATCAAATCAATCAAATGATAGTTTATTTTCCAGAAGAAGAAAAGGCTATTCGCGCATACTATAAATTGGTAAATAAAGTTGGCGATCACGCCTCGTTATTTTTTGCAGAAAAATCGATGCCAAATTGGTTAAGTAAATTAGTTGGCGGTCTATTAACTCGTCCATTTTTATCATACTCTAAACACACAACACATGAGGTGTTAAGCAAATTAACCAATAACAATAAACTAATTTCTGTGTTGTGCGCACAATGTGGCAACTATGGTTTAACACCAAAAAAAAGTAGTTTTGGAATACATGCACTAGTTATTTCTCATTACATCGAAGGCGGGGCGTACCCAACAGGTGGTTCTGCAAACATCCATAAAAGTTTAACACAAGTTATTGAAAAACATGGAGGAAAAATTGCCATTAAAGCTGAAGTGAAAAATATAATTTTCGAAAACAATAAAGCCATTGGTGTATTAATGCAAAATGGCGACAAGCTTTTTGCAAATACCATTGTAAGTAATGCAGGCTCTCATAATACTTTCAATAAATTAATTTCAAAAGATCTTCAAAAAGAAGAAAACACAACGGCATTGAACAAAGTAAAGCCATCTGTATCTCATGGATGTATTTATGTTGGATTAAATGCAACAGATGAAGAATTGAATTTGCCGAAACACAATATATGGTTGTACAATAATTATGATTTAGACTTTAATAACGAACAACACTTAAAAACTAAAAACAGTATTTCGCCTGTATTATACATTTCATTCCCATCTGCAAAAGATAGCGAGTGGCAAAAAAATCATTCAGGGACCTCAACTATTCAAGTACTAGGTTCGTACCCTTTTGATTGGATGGAAGAATGGGAATTAATGAAATGGCAAAAACGAGGCAATGACTATGAATTTGTTAAAGAAGAACTAAAACAATTATTTCTCAATAAACTTTATGACGTCTTACCCAAAATAAAAGGTCATGTAGAAGTTTGTGAACTCTCCACCCCTCTTTCTACAAAACATTTTAGCAATTATGATAAAGGCGAAATTTATGGGCTAGAGCATACGCCCGAGCGATTTGAACTAAAACAATTACGACCAAAAACTAATTACAAAAATTTGTACCTCACTGGGCAAGATATTATTTCGGTAGGTGTTTCATCTGCTATGATTGCAGGTGTGTTTACATCCATTAGTATTTTAAATCGTAATATATTGTGGAGAATATGGCGATATAAATCCATAAACTAAGGCTAAAAACAATTTTTTAAATTTAGAACAATTCCAAATAAGCTAATTTTGGTCTATTTGTAAACCTAATTGGGCTTAATCTTGTTATTTATTTGATAAAAGCATGAAAATTTATTGGATTAAATGCTTCACAATTATACATTTGCCAAGTAAAAATTAAACAAATTTCTCTTATGAGTAAAGGATTCTTAAAATCATCAATCGGAAAAAAATTTGTAATGGGCGTAACCGGCTTATTTCTTATTTCATTTTTAGTAGTACACTGCTTCATTAACTGCCTTATCTTTTTTAATGATGGTGGTTTAACGTTTAACATTGGCGCCGATTTTATGGCTCACAATTGGTTAATTAGAGCGGGCGAATTAGTTTTATTTTTTGGATTAATTGTTCACGTTATCCAAGCTTTACTTTTAACTTTAGAAAACAAAAAAGCTCGTCCTGTTGGATATGCAAAAATTGACGGAGCCGCTAACTCATCATGGTATAGCCGTTCTATGGGTTTATTGGGAACTTTATTACTAATGTTCTTAATTATTCACTTAGTGCATTTTTGGGTTAAATCTCGTTTTACTGGCTTATCAGGCGAAGATGCTAACGGAAACGAAAACTTATATGCTGTGATGCAAGAAACATTTAAAATGGTTTGGGTTGTTGTATTGTATGCTTTATCAATGATTTCATTAGCATACCATTTATTACATGGTTTCCAATCAGCTTTTCAAACATTAGGATTAAATCATAAAGTGTATACCCCAATTATTAAAAAGGCAGGTGTAGCATTTTCGATCATCATTCCTTTTATTTTCGCATTAATGCCAATACTAATGTTCTTAGGCGTTATTAAATAATTAAAAAAATTCAATCTTACATTCTTAATTTTTCGATATGAGTAAATTAGATTCAAAAATTCCTGAAGGACCAATAGACCAAAAATGGACAAAATACCGTTCAACGGTTCCATTAGTAAATCCTGCTAACAAACGTAGCTTAGAAGTATTAGTAGTTGGGTCGGGATTAGCAGGTGCTTCGGCAGCAGCTACTTTAGCTGAAATGGGATACAAAGTAAAAGTATTTTGTTTTCAAGATTCTCCACGTCGTGCTCACTCTATTGCAGCACAAGGTGGTGTAAATGCAGCAAAAAATTAACAAAACGACGGTGACTCAACTTACCGTTTATTTTACGATACTATTAAAGGTGGTGATTACAGAGCACGTGAAGGAAATGTTCATCGTTTGGCTGAAGTGTCTTCAAACATCATTGATCAATGTGTGGCTCAAGGTGTGCCTTTAGCACGCGAATACGGCGGTTTATTAAGTAACCGTTCGTTTGGTGGTACTCAAGTACAACGTACGTTTTACGCTGCTGGACAAACTGGTCAACAATTATTATTAGGCGCTTACTCGGCTTTACAACGCCAAGTTGGTTCTGGTAATGTAACTTTATGTTCTCGTCACGAAATGTTAGATGTAGTAACTATTGATGGCGTTACTCGTGGGATTATTGCTCGTAACTTAGTTACTGGCGAAATGGAAAAACATTTTGGTCACGCGGTGCTATTATGTACAGGTGGTTACGGTAACGTATTCTACTTGTCAACTAACGCAATGGGAAGTAATGTAACAGCAGCTTGGAAAGCTCACAAAAAAGGAGCATTCTTCGGAAACCCTTGCTATACACAAATTCACCCAACTTGTATTCCTGTTTCTGGAGATCACCAATCTAAATTAACCTTAATGTCAGAATCGTTGCGTAATGATGGACGTATTTGGGTTCCAAAAAAGAAAGATGATAACCGTAAACCAACAGATATTCCTGAAGAAGAAAGAGATTATTATTTAGAGCGTCGTTACCCAGCATTTGGTAACTTAGTCCCTCGTGATGTGGCTTCACGTGCAGCAAAAGAGCGTTGTGATGCTGGTTATGGCGTTGGTAATTCTAAAATGGCTGTATACTTAGATTTTGCATTTAATACAGCGCGTTACGGAAGAACAGAAGCTACTAAACGTAATATTCACAACCCAAGCCATGAAGAAATCATGCGCTTAGGTAAAGAAGTAGTAAAAGAAAAATACGGTAACTTGTTTGATATGTATCAACAAATTACTGGCGAAAATCCTTATGAAGTGCCAATGCGTATTTACCCAGCAGTTCACTATACAATGGGTGGTTTATGGGTAGATTATAACTTAATGACAACTGTAAAAGGTTTATATGCTTTAGGTGAAGCTAACTTCTCTGACCACGGAGCTAACCGTTTAGGTGCTTCTGCTTTAATGCAAGGTTTAGCAGATGGATATTTCGTAATTCCTTATACAATTGGTGTTTACTTATCAACTGAAGTTACTCGTATGAGTGCTGAAAAAGATAAAACAGACTCTATTGATAAATTAAAAACAAAACATCCTGCATTTGATGCTGCATTAAAAGAGCAAACTGATTTAATTAATAAATTTTTAAATATTAAAGGAACTAAATCAGTAGAAAGTTTCCACAAACGTTTAGGGTTAATTATGTGGAACAAATGTGGTATGGCTCGTAATAAACAAGGTTTAACCGAAGCTATTGCTGAAATACAAGCATTACGTAAAGAGTTCTGGAGTGATGTGCGTGTATTAGGAAGTGCTGATGAGTTTAACCCAGATTTAGAAAAAGCTGGTCGTGTAGCAGACTTTATTGAATTAGGTGAATTAATGTGTAAAGATGCATTACACCGTGAAGAAAGCTGTGGAGGTCATTTCCGTGAAGAACACCAAACAGAAGAAGGTGAAGCAAAACGTGACGACGTGAACTTTGCTTATGTTGCTGCATGGGAATATAAAGGTGTTAGCGAATGGGAATTAAATAAAGAAGAATTGAAATACGAGAATATTAAAATTGCACAAAGAAGTTATAAGTAAGATGAAAAAAAATATTATTATACTAGCTTTATGCTCTACATTGGGGACAAAGGCACAAAAGACTGATAGGGTTGAAATAGATTATAACTTAGAGCTTTTACCTTTAAACGTAATATCTAAGGAAAGAATTTTTCAAGTAAAAGTTTCTTGTGATTATGCACATTTGATTGAAAAAAACAAGGAGGAAATTAAACCAACTTTAATTGGATCCGAAACTGAAACATTAATTGTAATTCCAGGCTTTACTAAAAGTAGCACTGCAAAGGATAGTATCAGTATTGTTTTTTCAGGATTGGATTATAAGGGTGGTTCTGCGGCTGGATTATTAGCATACCTACCTTTAAAAGCTAAAATGAAAATAAAAAATGACAAAGGCGAAGTTGTATTTAACGACTATGTTCCAATGGAACAAAAATACATAGACTACTCGCCTGGAGTAATTGATAAATTAGCGAAAAGCTATGCTAAAATGGAGGTTTTAGCGAAAAACAAAAGCATTGAATTAATTAATTTGTTTTTAAAAACGAACTATGGATTTAATGAAATTAAAGAAAGCTCTTCATTTACAGATGTAAAGGATAAGAAATACACCTATCCCGAATATCACGAAGCAATTGAAAAAATGAAAATTGCTTTATCAAATATTAATGAAAAGGATAAGCAAGCTGAAGTTGAATTAAATATAAAATCCGCTATTGCATTGTGGGAGAAAAGCTTGACCGAATTAAATACTAGTGATAAAGATGCTCGAATAAATAAAAATATAGCAGCCGGCACATATTTAAATATTGCTTTAGCATATGCTTGGTTGCAAAATTTTGATAAAGCAGATGAAGCAATGTTAAATTTCGATAAACAAGATGAGAAATTTAACGTTTCTGAAAATAAATTCAAGGCATTTTATAGAAATTATAAACCACGCGTAGAATCATATAAAAACTACTAATAAAATGAAAACAACAACAATAGTACTATTAGTTTTAATCGTAAATAGTTTATTAGCGCAAACTAAAAAGGCAGCGATAGGTTTTTTATATACTCAAAAAAATGAAATAACTTATTATGGTATGGTGCCTCAAGTAGTAAATCCTCCAAAGAGTTTATTTTCAAATGGAAGTAAATTTACTGAGGAAATTTATTTTGATTCTATTAAAACAAAAATCAAATCAATTTTGCCAGCATTGGGTTTTAGATTAGTTTCTGAAGATAGTATTATAACAAAGGAAAGCTATAAAAATTTAATTAAAAAAAATGCTCCGGATAAAACTCCAAATGATGTTTTAGCAAATGGCTATGCTTATGCAGCAAATTTTGGACTTCTTTTTAATAATGATGGTACGGATCCGGATGTTATGATTGAGGCATATGGAGATTACACATTAGATTTGTCTAATTTGAAAGGTAGTGTAACCGCAACTTTAGTTTATCAAATGACAATAGTTGGTTATAATTCTAAAAAGAAAAAAGTTTTTGTATTTAAAACTAAAAATAACGCAAAGAATCCTACAAAAATTCAAGTTGCAATTAAACAATCAAATAGTTCGCCATGGGGATACGAAATCATTGAAGATATTTCTCAAAAACAGATCGATTGTTTGCAAGATGCATTTAAACGTATTAATGAAGATTTGCCTGAGCAAATAGAGAAAACTAATAAATTTTATACAAAAGAAAAATAATACTAACCATACATAATCATGGCAGGATCAAACGCACAAGAATTGAATCTAACTTTAAAAGTTTGGAGACAAAAAAATACAAAAGCAACAGGTAGCTTTGAAACACATCAATTAACTGGCATTTCAACGGATATGTCATTTTTAGAAATGTTTGATGTATTAAACGAAAAATTAATTAGCGAAGGTAAAGAAGCGATTGCCTTTGATCACGATTGCCGCGAAGGTATTTGTGGTATGTGTAGTATGTACATCAATGGTCGTCCGCACGGACCAAAACAAGGTGTTACAACTTGCCAATTACACATGCGTTCTTTTAAAAACGGAGATACGATTGTTGTAGAACCATGGAGAAGTGCAGCTTTCCCTGTTATTAAAGATTTAGCAGTGGATAGAGGGGCATTTGATAGAATCATTGCAAGTGGTGGTTATATTTCTGTAAACACAGGTAACGCACAGGACGCTAACAATATTTTAATTCCTAAAACAGATGCGGATGATGCGTTTGGCGCAGCAGCTTGTATTGGTTGTGGAGCTTGTGTAGCAGCTTGTAAAAACGGGTCTGCTATGTTATTCGTTTCTGCAAAAGTATCTCAATTAGCATTATTACCTCAAGGACAAGTTGAGCGTAAAGAGCGTGTTAAGAAAATGGTTGAGGCAATGGATGCGGAAGGATTTGGAAACTGTACTAATACAGGTGCTTGTGAAGCTGAATGTCCAAAAGGAATTTCTTTAGAAAACATCGCTCGCATGAACCGCGAATTAACAGCGGCAACATTTAAATAAATATTCATTTTCTTACATACAAAGCTTCCAGTAATTTTATTGGAAGCTTTTTTACTTATATGAAAATAATAAAAAGTGATTATTACCCTCAAAAATTTAAATACTTCTATTCTTATTTATGCTGGACGATTAATCAATTCATTCGTTTTCATAATCAAATCCATAAATAAAATTTTAGGATTAGCATTTCGTTCTACATGATAAAAAGCTGAATTAAACTCCTCTAACAATCTCTCATAATTACGTTGATTAACAAAGCGCGCAAACTTGGTAATAAATTCTTTTTCTTCACCTGAGTGTCTAACTAAATCAACACTTCCAAAATTAAACATCAAACAATCTCTAAATATCTCTAATCCATATTGTAAAAACTGTTTTTGCTTTTCTCTGCCCGATCTAGCATTTTCGTCAATCCAAGCCACCGCTTTAACGGCATCAAACTTTAATGCAATTAACATAAAGGTTCTAAAGTTTTGCAGATAAGCCGTGCCGCCATCTAAATGCTGTAATAATAATTGAGCTTCACGATAACTTCCATCACTTAATAAAGCAGCTTGTTTAGCGGCTTGTGGCTGGCAACTAAATTCATCAACTAATCCATTAACAATATCTTCATTGTCAATTTTATAAAACGGTATTTGTTGTACGCGAGAAATAATAGTTGCTAATAACTGATCAGGATGATTACACACTAACAAAAACAAAGTTTGCTCTGGTGGTTCTTCTAATATTTTTAAGAGTTTGTTCGCAGAGGACGCATTCATTTTTTCTGGTTGCCAGATAATCATGATTTTGTATCCACCTTCATAACTTGTATAAGATAATTTCTTTAAAATGTCATTTGCTTCATCTGTTGGAATGGTTGGCTGCTTGTTCTCTGCACTTAAACTATCAAACCAATCGTGAACATTAATATATGGGGCTTCAATAAATACTTCTCTAAACTCAGTCAATAAATCATTACTTGTACGAACATTTTTACTAAGTGGAATAGGAAACACTAAATGTAAATCGGGATGAATTAACTTACTAACCTTTAAACACGATGGACATGCGCCGCAGGAATCGTGAGGCTGTTTGTTTTGGCAAAATAAATATTGTACAAATGCAAACGCCGCTGCTAAATTTCCACTTCCTTCGGGTCCAGTAAACATTAATGCATGAGGCACACGACCATCTTGCAACATATTTAACAGTTTTTCTTTAACTGGTTTTTGTCCTATGATATTCTTAAAAAGCACAGGCTAATTTACATAATTAGATGATTATAAAATGTATTATAAATCAAAAAATGATGTTTAATTTTACAGTATGCATATTGGTTTGTTTTTTGGCTCATTTAATCCCATTCATGTTGGACACATGGTATTAGCAAACTATATGGCATCTTTTACAGATTTAAACCAAGTTTGGTTTGTAGTATCTCCACACAATCCATTAAAAGAAAAGTCATCTCTTTTAAACCAAAACCAGCGCTTGCACATGGTTAATTTAGCTATTGGCGATCATGATAAACTAAAAAGTAGTAATATCGAGTTTAGTTTATCACAACCATCATACACGATTAATACGCTAGTTCATTTAAAAGAAAAATATCCAAAACATCAATTTTCATTGATAATGGGCGAAGACAATTTAGAGTCATTTAAAAAGTGGAAAAACTACGAAGAAATTTTAAAAAACCACAAATTGTATGTGTACCCAAGACCTAATTCTAATTCATTAGACCCGATAGCTATCGGGATAAAAAAACATCCAAATGTAATCATTACTGAAGCGCCTATGATGGATATATCCTCAACGATGATTAGGCAAGCTATAAATGATAATAAAGATGTGTCTTTCTTTGTTCCGACAGCAGTTTGGCATTATTTAGAAGAAATGCATTTCTATAAAAAATAAACAACTCATTTTCTTTTAAAGCATTTAGGAATATAATTATTGTGTTTACTTCTATCTAAAAACGGAAACATCACAAAAAATTATCAGTTCTTAATAAGTGTTTGTTTTTAATTTTAATAAAAGATTGGTGTAAATACTTCAACCTTTTGTTTTTAGCAAAAAAATCTAAGTATTTTAACTAAAAATAGCATTATCAAGGGTAAATTAAGGCTTGTTAAATACGTGTTTTAATTAAAAACCCTATTTTTGTGAAGCTTGGGACTAAATACCAACATTCTATTATTTTACATTATGCTAAAAAAAATATTTTTAATCCTTTTCGTTTCATTTACAATACATAATGCATTTTCTCAAGTATTATATTCTGAACGATTTAATACTTTAAGTTTAATAACAGGAACTTATTCAGCTAATAGCACTATACAAAGCTACTTATTCTCAGATGTTCCAAATAACATGTTTACTATTAAAGGCGATACCATTTCGGCAGATACCCTTAGCGGTAACTATCCATTTAGAGCTAGTGGACAAAAGAAAAAAGCATGGTTAAGTTATGTGCCTGTAAATGGAACTGACACCTTTGCCGTTTCTACGTCGTGGTTAAAACCAACTGGTGCGGCCAATAATTGGTTAATAACTCCAACTATTTATAGCATTACAGCAAATTCTGTTTTAACATGGGAGGCTTTAGCGCCTGATATTAATAATCAAGATGGATATGAAGTGTATGTTGCAACAAACACTTCAACAATTCCTGTAGTGGGTGATTTTACCAATTTAATATTTAGTACAACAGCCGAAAAAAGTACGTGGCAAACACACGGCATTTCGTTAGCCGCATTTAATGGGCAAAATATTAGAATTGGCATTAAAAATAACTCCACTAATAAATACCAATTATGGATTGATGATATTTCTGTTGCAAATGTTGCCAACGCTTTTGATGTGAGTACAATTTCTCAAAACGTATACAAATATTCTTCAGTTAATGCGCTTAATGCTATTGTAGCAACCTTTAAAAATAATGGTTATACGCCCATTACAAATCTTACAATTGATTATAAAATGAGTAATGGCGTTGCTGTTACTGAAACCAAAATATTTTCGCCAGCGCTAAATTATTTAGATAGTAAACAACTGACCTTTACCATCCCCTACAGTTCGGCTACAGCGCTCTACAATACATTTAAAATTTATCCGAGATTGATAAACGGGCAGCCAGATGTAGTGGCAGCAAACGATACCATAACTGGCTCTATAACCATTTCTGATTCTGTACCTACTAAAAAAGTATTGGTAGAAGAATATACTAGCACAAATTGTGGATGGTGTCCTGATGGATATACTTCTTTAAAATCAATTGTGAGCACTAATACAAATGTTGTAGCGGCATCTATTCATGATAACGATAACATGTCAAACGCATCAGGTAATACTCTTATTGCAGATTATGCACCTACTTTTCCAAGCGCAACTATTGATCAATATTATTTTCCAGCCAATAGCACTGTAGCTATCGAAAAAAATAATTGGAGTTCTTTTATTACTCAACGATTGGCAATGAAAGTGCCAGCAACTATTTCGGTAACAAATTTTACCTACAATCCAGGCACTCAACAAATTGATGCTACGGTATCATCCAAATTTTTTGGCGATGTAAAAGGGGATTACCGTTTGAATTTATACATAAAAGAAAATAATGTTTACGGTCCTATAGCTGATAGTTTAACAGACAATCAATGGAATCAATATAATAATTTATACAACATTTCTTCATCGCCTTACTATCAATATGGAAATATAGTTAATAGTAATTATCTTATGAGTTCGTTATCATATAAACACCAATATGTGATTAATAGTATGATAGATGGGGCTTATGGAGCTTCAGGAATTATACCAGTTAATGGTTCTACAAAAGGACAAACCTATAGTAAAAACTATTCGTTCACATTACCTTCTGCAATAGATGGTGAATTTAGATATAACGTAGATAATATCTATTTAATTGGTGTATTAAGCGAATACAATGCAGATACAAAAAGCAGAACCATTTTAAATGTGGCCGAAGTAAAATTAAATTCAAATTCTGAAACTGTGGTTGGCATTAAAGATTTAACTAAAACAGATATTCAATTAAATGTATTTCCAAACCCAACAACTGATATTTGTTACTTAACTTATTTTTTAAAAAATGATGAATTTGTAACGATTAACGTTTACAATACATTAGGAGAGTTAGTGCTCATCGAAACTAAAAATGTAAATGCAGGAAATGTAACTCATGTGTTAAATGTAAATGAATTACGCTCTGGAAATTATAGTGTTCAAGTATCGTTTAAAAATAATTCAATTACAAAAAAATTAACCATCATTAAATAACCCAATGATTGTAATAACAGGTGCCGCAGGCTTTATAGGAAGTTGTTTAATTAGCAAATTAAATAACGAAGGTCACGAAAATTTAATTTTAGTTGACGATTTTTCGCAACTTCAAAAAATTGATAATTACCACACAAAAAACTTTGTACATAAAATTGAACGTTCACATTTTTTAGAATGGTTTGAAGAACATGCTCCTGAAGTAACTTTTGTTTACCACATTGGAGCACGAACAGATACTACTGAATTTAATGTAGAGCTATTTAACGAACTTAATTTAAATTATACCAAATCAATTTGGAACACTTGCACTAAACATTTTATACCTTTAGTATATGCTTCATCTGCTGCTACCTATGGTTTAGGAGAGTTTGGTTATGATGATGATGAAACCAAAATCAATTTATTAAAACCACTAAATCCATACGGAGATAGTAAAAATGATTTTGATAAATGGGCGATTACACAAAAAGCTTGTCCACCAAAATGGGCAGGATTCAAGTTCTTTAACGTTTACGGACCAAACGAATACCATAAAGGAAGAATGGCTTCTGTTATTTTTCATTCCTTTAACCAAATTAATGAAAAAAGTCAAGTAAAATTATTTCGTTCACACAATCTAAACTACACAGATGGCGGGCAATTAAGAGATTTTGTATACGTAAAAGATTTAGTTGATGTATTATATTTTACTTTCGGACATGCTATTAAAAGTGGTATTTACAATTTAGGAAGCGGAAAAGCTCGTCCGTTTTTAGACTTAGCAAAAGCTACGTTTAAAGCATTAGGTAAAGAACCCAACATTGAATTTATTGATACACCAATGGATATCAGAGATAAGTACC
The DNA here is from genome assembly GCA_040376995.1 of Flavobacteriales bacterium. Classification (GTDB taxonomy): domain Bacteria; phylum Bacteroidota; class Bacteroidia; order B-17B0; family Aurantibacillaceae; genus UBA4416. Next base: position 5,461 of record JBEIPP010000048.1, on the reverse strand, counting down.
AGTACTTTACCGAAGCTAATATGAGTAAATTGATTGACCAAGGATACACAAAACCCTTTACGAGTTTAGAAGATGGCGTATATGACTACGTTACTAATTACTTAATTGGGAAAAAGTATCTTTAAAATAAAAACAAAATCGTTTGTAATAGTAACAATCCATCTACCCATAAGTAAAAGTAAAACGAATGCTTTCTTTCATTTGTGAATAATATAGTGGATAATATAAATAGCCTTAATATAATTGAAGTTATTAAAAAATGAGCTTCATGATTAAATAGGTAAAAGCAGGTAAATCCAAGAGCCATAAACACTAAACAAATAACTTTAGTAATTTTTACTCCAAATTTATTTGCGTAAGTATTTACACCAGATAAATAATCGCTTTCTCCATCTTTAATATCAAATAACAAGCATAGTACAGATATAAAACAAAACTGTGAGGCAACAAACCATATACTGTGTTCTGTTACCAATTTATTTTCTATCAAAGGAACTAAGCAACAACTAATAGCCCAAACCGATGAAATTAGAAATGGTTTAATATACCCATGTCTTCTTAAATTAAATGGTTGTAAGTAATATAATGTCGAAACAACTTCGGCACCTATCATAATTCCAATAGATGTCCAACTCAAATTATTACACAAAAACAAAACAATTAATAAAGATAATCCAACACTTATTAATGCCGTTTTTTTATGCCTAATTAACCATTGCGATCGTTCTTCGTGCACATTATTTTGGTTAATCATGTAACCACGTTGTACATTATATTGTAAATAGGTTGACAATAAAATAAAAAGCAAATAAGAGTTGTTTGCAAAAGTAAAAGGTATAGAAAATAAATGGTACGTTAAAAACACTTGTGATAAAGCACAAAGAGCAATAAATACATTAGCATATACTAAGGTTTTAACTACTGGGTTTGATATGAACCAATTAGTTTTCAAAAATCTCTAAAGCATTTTGTGAAGTAATTTTTGCTACTTCATCAATTGATATGTTTTTTATTTGAGCAATCTTTTCAGCTACTAATGGCAAATAAGCGCTTTCATTGCGTTTGCCTCGATATGGCACAGGCGCTAAATAAGGAGCATCTGTTTCTAAAACAATGTCATGTATATTTAATTGCTCCACAACTTTGTCTAGTCCAGAATTTTTAAAGGTAACAACTCCACCAATTCCTAATTTAAAATTACCCAATGATAGTATTTTTTCAGCCTGAATAAAATCTCCGCTAAAACAATGAAATATTCCTTTCGGTAGTTTATCAAATGATTTTAAAATGGCAAATATTTCATCAAAAGCATTTCGGCAATGAATAACTACTGTGTAATTATATTCTAATGCCCAAAATAGTTGTTCTTTAAAAGCCAATTCTTGTTCTTTAATATATGTTTTATCCCAATACAAATCAATCCCTATTTCTCCAATTGCCGAAAATCTTCTTAAATCAAGCCATCTTTTTACAATCTCTAATTCTTCTCTGTAATTTTCTTTTACCGAGCAAGGATGTAAACCCATCATTGGATAACAATGTTCAGGGAAATGAACTTCCAATGCTAGCATACCTTCAATGCTCGAACTATCTACATTTGGCATATAAAATTTTGATACGCCTTTTTCCATAGCAAGATTAATAGATGGAATTCTATCTTCGTTAAACTCTTCGGAATAAAGGTGTGTATGGGTATCTATAAACATTGAAAAAATTGGTTATTTTTGTGTAAAGATAATCATCTTTAATTATACGTGTGAAAATTTTAGTTGTTCGTTTTAGCTCCATTGGTGATATCGTTTTAACGACACCTATCTTACGTTGTATAAAACAACAACTAAAAGATGTAAAACTTCACTACGTTACAAAGCATAGTTTTTTGTCTGTTATAGAAAACAATATTTATGTAGATAAAGTTTTTACAATAAAAGATTCTTTAAAAGAAGTCATCCCACAATTAAAAAAAGAAAATTACGATTATGTTATCGACTTACATCATAACATAAGAACTTTAAAATTAAAAACAGCCTTAGGAAAAAAATCCTTCTCATTCAATAAATTAAATTGGGAAAAGTTTTTGATTGTTAATTTCAAAAAAAATAAATTACCAAATATTCATATTGTTGATCGATATTTTGAAACTGTTCAATCTTTTGGAGTAAAAAATGATGGTAAAGGATTAGATTACTTTATTAATCAAAAAGATGAAATAGACATTCCTTCTTGGTTACCATCAATATTTCATAAAGACTACAATGCATTAGTGGTTGGTGGTTCTTATTTTACAAAGCAAATTCCTATTAATAAATTAAAAGAAATATGCGCTAAGAGTTCGCTGCCTCTAATTTTATTAGGAGGTAAAGAAGATGCTGCCATTGCCGAACAAGTGTATCAGTTTCATAAAAACAAGACCATCAACTTGTGTGGTAAATTGAATTTAAATCAATCTGCTTCAATTATTCAACAAGCCAATAAAGTCATAACATCAGATACAGGTTTAATGCATATTGCTGCGGCCTATAAAAAGGATATTATTTCTTTATGGGGAAATACCATTCCTGAATTTGGAATGGGGCCTTATTTAGCAGGCTACAACTCTCAAATACTAGAAGTAAAAGGACTATCATGCAGACCATGCTCGAAGTTAGGATATAAAAAATGCCCCAAAGGGCACTTTAAATGTATGAACGATATTGAAATAAAAAGTATTTAGTCTTGCATAAATAATGCTTTTAACTCAGTAGCATCATCCGGCTTCATTCTTCCTCCTAAAATCAATGATAATTGACGGCGACGCAAAGCTCCTTCGTAACGCTTCTTTTCTTCTTCTGTTTCCGGAATTAATGGAGGTACAGGCAATGGTGCTCCATTTTGATCAATCGCTACAAAAGTAAAAATAGCTTCGTTACATTTTGTTCTGTTGCCTGTAATTCTGTCTTCTACAAACACATCAATATGCACTTCCATACTACTTGTAAACGCACGAGACACTTTAGCTTCTAATGTTACTACCGAATTTTGTTTAATTGGATTATCGAACGATACGTGATTAATAGAAGCTGTTACAACTACTCGACTTGAATGTCTGCCAGCTGCGATGGCGGATGTAATATCCATCCACTGTAACAATTTACCACCAAATAAATTCCCTATATGATTTGTGTCGTTAGGTAATACCACTTCTGTGTTAATGGTTAACGATTCTTTTGCTGTTTTACCTTTCATGTGTTTTTATATTATGACTGTAAAAATACTACCTTTGTATTAAATAAAATAATATGGACTATTTATATATTAAAGCACTTCATGTCATTTTTGTAGTTTGTTGGTTTGCAGGCTTATTTTATATGGTAAGATTGTTTATTTATACCAAAGAAGCTAACGAAAAAGAAGAGCCTGCAAAAAGTATTTTAACAACACAGTTAATCTTAATGCAAAAAAAATTATGGTTTATTATTACTTGGCCAGCTTTTATAGGAACATTTATTTTTGGAAGTTGGATGCTAATTTTAAATCCAGCTATTTTATCTTTTCCATGGATGTGGCTTAAATTAATTTTTGTAGGATTATTAGCACTTTATCATTTACAATGCCACGCTTATTACAAACAACAAAAAGCAGGTATTTTTAAACCATCCTCTTTTAAGTTGAGATTATTTAATGAACTAGCAACCATATTTTTAGTAGCGATTGTATTTTTAATCATAGTGCGTTCTACTGGAGGTTTAGTTTGGGGAATGTTAGGCTTATTTATTTTTGCAGCATTATTAATGGGAGGAGTGTTTATTTATAAAAGACACCGAAGAATTACGGAAGAGAAAGAGAAAAATAATACACCTCCAACAATATTAAATAACTAGCACAAATTAAAATTGTTCTAGCATAAATAAATTATCATGGAACAACGAAAAAAAATTATTTTAATTGGTGGTGGCTTTGCAGGATTGCATTTAGCTCAACAATTAAATAGTAGTGCATTTGATGTGTTATTAATTGATAAACAAAACCATCATCAGTTCCAGCCTTTGTATTATCAAGTAGCAAGTGCTCGCCTAGAGCCTTCTAATATTTCCTTCCCATTCCGAAAGATTTTTCAAAAGTCAAATAACATTCAAATACGTTTAGCAGAAGTTACTAAAATAGTTTCAACAGAAAATAAAATTGAAACGAATATTGGAGATTTCAACTACGATTATTTAGTAATTGCAACAGGCTGCAAAACTAATTTTTTTGGTAACGAACAAATTAGCAAGCATGCGCTTTCGATGAAAACAACCGAAGAAGCCATTGAAATTAGAAACAATATTTTACTGAGTTTTGAAAAATACATTTCGGCTAAAGACCATGAAAAAGAAGCTCTTTTAAATATTGTCTTAGTTGGGGCTGGCCCTACAGGTGTTGAATTAGCGGGTGCTTTTAGTGAAATGAAAAAACATATTTTACCAAGAGATTACCCACATATTGATTTCTCAAAACTAAAAGTGATTTTATTAGACGGTAGTAAAAACACGCTCAATAGCATGAGTCAAGAATCAAAAAAAGCTTCCAGAAAATATTTAGAAGAACTAGGCGTTATTATAAGAACAGAAACAGTTGTAACTAATTATGATGGGCAAACTGCAACTTTAAATACTGGCGAAACTATTCTCACTAACAATTTAATTTGGGCGGCTGGTGTGACTGGTAATATTATTGAAGGAATTAATCCAGAAAATATTATTCGTAATAGATACAAAGTTGATAGATTCAATAAAATACAAGGCACTCAAAATATTTATGCTATTGGAGATATTGCCTATATGGAAACGCAACTTTATCCAAACGGCCATCCTCAGTTAGCAAATGTGGCGATTAATCAAGGGAAAAACTTAGCGACTAACTTTTTAAATCAATTAAAAAATAAATCTCAAAAAGAATACGAGTACAACGATTTAGGGTCGATGGCCACCATTGGAAAATATAGGGCCGTTGTAGATTTACCGTTTATTAAATTTCAAGGGTTTTTTGCTTGGTATGTTTGGATGTTTTTACACTTAATGTTGATTTTAAGTGTTAGAAATAAATTATCCATCTTTTTTAATTGGGCTTGGAGTTATCTCATGAAGGATTCATCGTTACGATTAATATTTAAGATTCGGGCTTAGTTCAAGTGAAATTTCTTTATCGAATTTAATTTTTATATTAAATTTTCAAAACTTTCGTGCAAAATACATTTGTTAATATAAACAATTCACTATACTAATTTTCAAAACACATGTATAGGTTTGGATTAAGTAATAAATAAATTTTATTATTAATTAACCCTTTTATATTTAGTTATTTTATAATAGACCTCTTTCATAATTCACAATCTTTTATTCATAACAAGATATTAAGGTTCTGAAAAATAGAGGAATTGTTTTTGAATTTTGAGTATGAAATGGGAAGATATTAAAAATCAAAAACCTGCTGTTTTTAAGAG
>JBEIPP010000036.1:0-23972 GCA_040376995.1 Flavobacteriales bacterium | reverse complement strand
ATTTATAAAGGCGAAGAAGGTTTAGCTAAAGTATCTGAAACAGCAAACGGGATTAAAAAGAAATTGCAAGCAAAAGGTATTTCTGTAAAATACGATGATAGAGACTCTCAACGTCCAGGTTGGAAATTTGCCGAATATGAATTAAAGGGTGTACCTGTGCGTATTGCTATTGGCGAAAGAGATTTAGCAAACGGAACTGTTGAAGTTGCGCGTAGAGATACATTAACAAAAGAAACAGTAAGTATTGAAGGGATAGATGCTTTAGTAGAAAATTTATTAAATGAGATTCAAGCAAACTTATTTAATAAAGCAAAAGCTCGTAATCAAGAATTAACAACTACTGTAAATTCATACGAAGAATTTAAAAAAGTATTAGACGAAAAAACTGGTTTTGTTTATGCACATTGGGATGGAACACAAGAAACAGAAGAAAAAATAAAAGAAGAAACAAAAGCTACGATTCGTTGCATTCCTTTAAATAATGTTCAGGAAGCAGGTGTTTGTATTTATAGCGGAAAACCTAGCACGCAACGCGTATTATTTGCCCGTGCTTATTAATTTAGAACACATGATTACGAATTTATACGAATATACAAATCCAACGAATGCTGTGTTTTCAATTCACTGATTTGTAAATTCGTATTTTATTCTTAATCAAACTAAGAAACATTAAAACAACAAAACATTAAACATATATATATGGCAACATTAATTATCTTTCGTCACGGACAAAGCGTTTGGAATTTAGAAAACAAATTTACTGGTTGGGTAGATGTTGAATTAACAGAAAAAGGTATTCAAGAAGCAAAAAATGCAGGTGAAAAATTAAAACCTTTCAAATTTGATTTAGCATTTGCATCAGATTTAAAACGTGCACAAAACACATTAAAATTAGCGTTAGAAGTTTCTAATCAACCTAACGTTCCTACAACATATAACAAAGCTTTAAACGAGCGTATGTATGGTGATTTACAAGGTTTAGATAAAACAGCTACCGCCGAAAAATATGGCGATGAGCAAGTGAAAATTTGGAGAAGAAGTTTTGATATTGCTCCTCCAAATGGAGAAAGTTTAAAAGATACGGCAGCACGTGTTATCCCTTATTTTAAAGCTGAAATAGAACCAAAACTAAAAGAAGGAAAAAATATCGTTATTGCAGCCCATGGGAATAGTTTACGTGCATTAATAATGTATTTAGAAGACATGACACCTCAACAAATTTTAGAGTTTGAAATAGGTACAGCTATTCCTCGTCACTATGAGTTAAATGCTGATTTAAAAGTATTAAAAGCAGAAAATTTATAAAAAAATGGAACAACAATTCATTAATAATAACAGTAAAACAATAGCCATTGATTTTGATGGAACCATTGTAGAACATCAATATCCTAGAATTGGGAAGGAAATGCTATTTGCTTTTGCAACTATTAAAGAATTACAAAAAAAAGGGCATAAGTTAATTTTACACACCTATCGCACTGGCTCACTACTTGACGAAGCAGTTCAATACTGCCGGCAAAATGGAGTTGAATTTTATGCTGTCAATAAAAATTATCCAGAAGAAGTGATAACCGAAGATACCCCTCGTAAATTAAATGTAGATGTATTCATAGATGACAGAAATGTTGGGGGGTTTTTAGGATGGAGTGCAACATGGCAAATTCTTCATCCTGAAGGTGGCGAATTTAATCATACATATAAAAATCCTGAAGCGCATCATAACTATAAAAAAGAAGAAAAATCTTTCTTTCAAAAATTGTTCGGAAAATGATTATACTTAAAAATAGAGAAGAAATTGAATTAATGAGAGAGTCTGCATTAAGCGTTTCTCGAACATTAGGAATCATCGCCAAAGAAATTAAACCTGGAGTTACAACTCTATACTTAGATAAAATTGCAGAAGAGTTTATTAGAGATAATGGTGGAGTTCCTGCTTTTAAAGGTATGTATGGCTTCCCAAACACTTTATGTATGTCTTTAAACGCATCAGTTGTTCATGGAATCCCTAATGATAAGCCGTTAGAGGAAGGCGATATTATTTCTGTGGATTGTGGTGTTATTAAAAATGGCTATTTTGGAGATCATGCCTATACATTTGGAGTGGGACAAATTAAACCAGAGGTTCAAAAACTGTTGGATGTTACTAAAGAATGTTTATACATAGGTATAGAGCAATTTAAAAGTGGAAATAGAATCGGAGACATCGGATTTGCTATTCAACAACATGCAGAAAAAAATGGCTATGGTGTTGTAAGAGAATTAGTAGGTCACGGCTTAGGTAAAAAATTACATGAAGATCCTGAGGTGCCGAATTACGGAAAACGTGGGGATGGACCAAAAATTAAAGACGGAATGGTTATAGCTATTGAACCAATGATTAATATGGGAACTAGAAATATTAAACAATTAAAAGACGGATGGACAATTTTAACCGCCGACGGACTTCCATCTGCACATTTTGAGCATGATGTGGCTCAAATTGATGGAAAACCAGAAATTTTATCTACTTTTAAATATGTAGAAGAAGCTTTAGGGATTATCTAAAATTTGTCAATAACTGGGGTAAAATAATTATTTGGCTATGTCACCAAAATTTATTTACTTGCATACGTTTTTAGCAACAAACATTTAAATAAAGACGATGAATATCAAAAATTTTAAGTTGAATACAAAAATTATTGCTTTCGGTTTAGCGTCAGCATTATTATACTCTTGCGGTGAACCGAAACCAACTGATGGTGACACTGATGATGATTTAGCAGGCACTGATACTGTTAAAGCCGTTGCATTAAATGTAGGTGGAGAATTATTTAGTATTCCTTCTCCTATGCAAACTGCCTTATTAATCCAAAAATCTGGGGTTGCTTACGATAAAGCGATTTTAAATATTGGAAATAAAAATGGTCAATATGTATCTGAATATACTAAATCTTTAAATTTAGGTATTTATGGTGCTGATTTAGGTTATGTAAGTATGTATAACCAAACTCAGGATGCTATTGGATATTTAGGTGCTGTTAAAAATTTAGCTGATAAATTAGGTGTTTCAGCTGCATTTGATCAAGCTACGATGAAACGTATTAACGATAACATTTCTAACAAAGATAGTATGTTAATGTTAGTTGGAGTAGCATATAGAGCAAGCGATGCTTATTTAAAAACAAACAAACGTACAGAAATTAGTAGTTTAATTTTAACAGGTGGTTGGATTGAGAGTATGTATTTCTCTATTATGGCGTATAACAAAAAACCCACAGATGAAATTAAATACCGTATTGCTGAGCAAAAGCAAGCTTTAGTGAGTATTGTTAAATTACTTAAATCTCACAATTTACCAGATGCTTTAGAGTTAGTTACACAATTAGAGAAATTATCTAAAATTTACGAAGGCATTACTACTAAATACAATTTTGTAGAGCCTACAACTGATGAAGCAAAAAAAATAACTTATATCAATAGCACTACAGAAATTTCAATAAGTAAAGAACAAATAGATCAAATAGCTGCTAAAGTTTTAGCTATTCGCGACAAAATAATTAATGCAAAATCTTAATTAACTACAATAAATTATGAAGAAGAATTTTTATAAAGGCCTATTAATTTTATCTATTATAGGTTTTTCAAATACAGCAAAAGCACAATGCGATTCAATTGCTAGTTTATGTTCTAAACACATCATTGCTCAATTTATTTCAGATGGTCAATCATATCGTTCATTATTATTAAATTCTGATGAAATGGCTGAATTTCATACTACATTTTTTGGCGAAACAACATATCGTTTAGCTGCTTGTAGCGGCAAAACTGATGGTAATTTAATTTTTAACATTTATGATCAAGACCGTCATTTATTATTCACTAACAAAAATTACGCAAATGCACCTTATTGGAATTTTAAAGTAAAAAACACGTTAGAGTGTACTATAGAAGCTCAATTAGATGCTAACAAAAATGCAGGTTCTGGTTGCGCGGTTATTTTAATCGGATTTAAACAAAAATAATTGTTAAATAAATAAATTATAAAAGGATAAGGTATTTTACTTTATCCTTTTTTATTTAACAAGTAAATCAGAGAATTATGAAGCAACTTTTTTTATTATGTTCGCTTATATTTTCAATTGTAAGTTTCAGCCAAACTTCTTGTGACAATGAATTTAAATCCAATTCCTGTTCTATTTAAAGTTTTAAAGAGAATGAGTTAGTTAGTTTAATGGAAGTCAAAATTAAAAAAACTACCTTGTTCAATTTATTAAACAAGACAACAAAAATTATTTAAAAAATTATTTTTCCTGATAATTTAGGGTTTGGCAAAAAAAGTTCATTGCTACTTTTATCATCTAAAAAACAGATATATATCAAAACCATCAAACTACAAATAATTAACAAATCATCCGCGTATTTTATAAGCGCGTTAAATGGCATAAATTATTTAGAAAACATTAAAGAGATGGGATTATCTAGTATTGTATTTAACGAAACAGCTGAATTTAGCATTCCTAAATCAGATTCAGATCAAATAAAAAAGGCAGCTAACTGTTTCTTTAACCAAGTTTCAGAAAACATTAAGCTACCTTCAAAATAATTATTTGAAACCACTTTTGTTTCCTCCATTGGTTTCTCTAACAAACATCTTTAAAATTTTAAATTCAATCCTAACATAAAATGTGTTGGAGCTGCTGGAGCTAAGTAATTAGATGAATACATCCTTTTATCACCATTGCTATCCGCCATTGAATATGTGTAATTATATCCGTTAGTTTCATATACCGTATTAGATAAATTATAAATCACTGCTATTAAATTTATTTCTTTAATTAGTTTAGTATAAATTGTATAATTTACTCTAAAATCACACACAAAATAATCATGAATAGCTCTTTGACTATTAGATGTATTATCTAAATATTGTTTTCCAACATATTTATTTAAAAATCCTATCTCTAAATTTTTAATCGGCTTAAAAATAAAATTAGCCGCTGCTATTACATTAGGAGAAAATGAAATATCAGTATTGGAATGTTTTATAGTATCCTGTCCAGGATAAATATCATAGTTATCTATAAATTCCGAATAATTTTTCACTTTGTTTTTTGATAAAGTCACATTACCATTAAAAGTAAAGTACTTAGTAATGTTGGCATTTAATTCTGCTTCGATCCCTCTTCGATAACTACTTTCAACATTGACCCTATTATAAGCGCCTACATCATTAATTTGTCCATTAAGCACCAATTGATTTTTATACTGCATATCATAAAAATTTAATCCAATACTTACATTTTTAAAACGATGAGTGGCTCCTATTTCCAAATCATTTAATTGCTCATGTTTTGGTCGACTTTTTTTACTTGAATTAACAAAATCATCTCTATTAGGTTCTTTATTAGCAATACCATAACTAGCATAAATATTTGTGTTTTTTGTAATCAAATAATTTAATCCAATTTTTGGATTGAAAAAACCAAAAGAAGTATAAACTTGTTTTTTTTCGATTAAAGAAGTGTCGAAACCTAAAAAATCATAATTCACGTTTCTGTATTGTAAATCAATAAATGCAGTTAATTTATCCGTTGGTTTGATTGTTGTTTTTAAATAGACGTTTGCATCTGATTTATTAGCTTGATTATTATAATAAACAGGCTTAAAATCATTTGGATTACTGTATTGTGCCCAAATAACTTCACCAAAATGTTTTCCGAAATAACTATTATAACCACCGCCTAATACAAAATTTAATAAGGTATTTGGCTTATAATTAATATTAGCAATCACTCCCGTAAAGTCATTATCTAACCATCGTCTTCTAATTAAATCGGTAGATGTAATAGTATCATGTGCTGTAATAACATTTGGCATTGTATAATCATTAAGCGATTGTCCTTGTTTATATTGTTCGTAGTAACCTCTACCTTTTGTATAATGCCCAGTTACATTTACATTTAATTTATTATTAAACGAATGAATAAAATGTAATTGATAATTATCTTGTCTGTAATTATCGGTTTCGTTATCGTAATATTTTATATTACCATTTGAATCTGTATACATACCACTAGGATTAAATGTTCTATTTCCATTTCTCAAACTATCCGACGGGATATAGTACCAAGCTTGATAGGTTTTTTCCCAACCACTAAATAGAATTGCCCTAACTACTGATTTTTTTCCATAATACGCTCCCGAAACATAAAACGAATTTAATTTTGATTTTGCTCTATCAATATAGCCATCACTATTAATTTGTGAAGCACGTGCATCAAATGTAAAATGATTATTAATTAAGCCTGTTCCAGCAGCAACCGTATTCTTCATTGTATTGAAGGAACCAACACTATTATTAATTTGCGCATAAGCTTTATCGTTTAATTCATTAGTTTGCATATTTATACTTGCTCCAAAAGCTCCTGCGCCATTAGCAGAAGTTCCAACACCACGCTGTACTTGTAAATTATTAGTGGACGATAAAATATCTGCCATGTTCACAAAAAAAGTTCCTTGACTCTCTGCATCATTTACAGGCACACCGTTAATGGTCACATTAATTCGTGTACCATCTGTTCCTCTAATACGCAAACCTGTATATCCTACTCCATTTCCAGCGTCAGAGTTAATAACTACCGATGCCATAGAATTTAATGCGTACGGTAAATCTTGTCCAACATTTTGCTTCTTAATATCCTCACTACTTAAATTACTATGAGCAAAACCTGAAGAATTATCAACTCTTGTTGAATTAACCACTACTTCATCTAATGATTTATCATCTTGATTTAATATAACCTCAAAAGTCATATTTTCTTTTAAATCAATTGAATCAATTTTAGCTTTATAGCCAATGCATTTAGTTACTAGCACATAAACGCCTGGTTTTAAATTTTTAAATTCAAACTGCCCTATTGAATTTGATTGAGTTGATAAAAAGGTATTTTTGATTCCAATGACTGAAAATGGAATTGGTGTTTTTTCGGCCGAAGTTACCGAACCGCTTAAGTTAACTTGTGCTTGCAAGATATACGAGCAAGACGTAAACAAGGCTAAAGCCATTGCTTTTTTGATTGTTTTAAAATTCATTATACACTTTTTTATATTGCCTGCCTATCGGCAGACAGGTTAATAATAACATCGCAAGGGGATGCGACATCGTTGTTAACTGTTTCCCTACGCAGGCATTACCCTGATCAGGTGCATACACACAAACGTTTGGCGTTTATATGTAATGGGTATAATCTCAGCTTAATTCAGTTTTTGATTTAATGAGTTTTGAATTAATGAGTTTAATAAAACTCTCTAACTCTTCAACTCTCTATTTCAATAATTGAAAAAGCACCCCTAAAGATCTGCGACAAATGTAATAAAAATATTTATAGAGATACTGAATTGTAGAATTAAGAATTAAAATTCAGTAATTCAAAAATTAAAGTCCCAAATGCTTTGATTTCACATCTTGCCCAAAAAATAAGCTAGCGTGACTATCAAATAACTCTGTACTATCAGTGGTTAAAAAATTTAAGGAATTGGTTTGAGAAATTCGCGTTTCCATTTCGGGATGACGAACTAAATAATCTTTTAACCCTTCGGCAACTATATGACCTTGTGATAATACCTTAACACTCTTAGGCAAATAATTTTCTATTAATGGTCTTAACAATGGATAATGAGTGCAGCCTAAAATAACGGTGTCGATATTTTTTGACTGAGAGAATAAATGTTGAACATGTTTCTCTACAAAATAATTAGCACCTACTCCACTTAACTCATTATTTTCGATTAATGGAACCCACATAGGGCAAGCTTCTTGAAACACTTTAATGTTTGGAAAAAACTTTTCAATCTCAATAACATAGGATTGTGAAGTTACTGTGCCACTCGTTGCAAAAATTCCCACTTCATTTGTTTTTGTATAATTACCAACGATTTCTGTAGTTGGTCTAATAACACCCAGCACTCTTTTATTTGGAGCTATAATAGGCAAATCCTTTTGTTGAATTGTTCTTAACGCTTTTGCTGAAGCTGTATTACACGCTAATATTACCAATTCACACCCTTGGTCAAATAAAGCTATTACACATTGTAAAGTGTATTCATATACCGTATCAAATGAACGAGAACCATAAGGGGCACGAGCATTATCGCCTAAATACAAATAATCATATTGAGGTAAATTGTTTACTAATTCTTTTAAAATAGTTAATCCTCCATAACCAGAATCAAATACTCCAATGGGCGAATATGTTTTTAGCTGCTTGATAATAGTAATATTAAAAACAAAAATACACAAAACTCGGTTTTTTTGAGTATTTTTAGAAAATAAGTACTTTTGTACTTTTAAAAAAATATAAAACTATGGCATTTTCTCCTATCCGCTTTATTGACAAAGACAAAGATAAAGCTCTTTTTTTCTTAACTCTTCGTAAACGTGTAGATGGTTATTTTAAAGAAAATAATATTTCGAAGCACTACAATACTACAATGGTTATTAAAACTGTTATCTTAATAAGCGCTTACCTTCTTCCTTTCATTTACATACTTGCTTTTAACCCCTCATTTAAAATTGCTTTAATTTTATGGGCCATTATGGGCTTTGCACTATCGGGCGTTGGAATGAGTGTAATGCACGATGCTAATCATGGTGCTTATGCCACAAGTCATAAAGCAAATTATTGGTTAGGGCATACACTAAATATGCTTGGCGGTTCTGTTTTTAACTGGAAACTTCAACACAATGTGATGCATCATACTTACACTAATATTATTAATTATGATGATGATATTGCCGACAAATTAATTTTAAAATTCAATCCTCATACTCAAGTTAAATGGTATCATAAATTACAATTTATATACGCCTTTTTCTTTTACGGCATTTTAACTTTGTACTGGGCATTATTAAAAGACTTTATTCAATTTCATAAATATACCAAACAAGGAGTAAACACAAGTTCAAAAGAAGAAAACAGAGTTATTTGGTTTAAAATATTTGCAAGTAAAGTAGTTTATTGGGCTATCATATTTGCTTTGCCAGTGTTTGTATTTCATATTCCTTTTATGCAAATTTTATGGGGTTATTTATTAATGCAATTTATTTCGGGGGTGGTATTAACCGTTGTATTTCAATTGGCTCACACTGTAGAAGGAACAACTCATCCAGTACCAAACGAAAATTATACTATCGAAAATAATTGGGCAATTCATCAATTAAACACAACCGTTAATTTCTCTCGCAAAAACAAATGGATTTCTTGGTATGTTGGGGGTTTAAACTTTCAGGTAGAACATCATTTATTTCCTACTATTTGTCATGTTCATTACCCTGCTGTTTCAGAAATTGTAAAAGAAACTTGTGAAGAATTTGGTGTACCTTATCTAGAAAACCCAACTTTTATGTCTGCTCTTAAGTCGCACGTAAAAGCGATTATTAGCTTTGGGAAATTACCTGATATTAACGAGGCAATTGGTTAAGGGCATTTAACCGCAAAGAGGCAAAGTGTTCTCGCAAAGTGCACAGAGTAATACTTTATATATTTTTCTCAGCGTTCTTCGCCAAAAAACTCAGCGTTCTCTGCGGTTAAGCTTTAATACTGCTCGCTCTCGTTTGGAAAATCCTTGCTCTTCACATCCTTAATATATTGCTGAAAAGCATTACTCATACTTTCGTATAAGTTTAAATACCTTCTTAAAAAACGTGGACTAAATTCATGCGTCATCCCTAGCATATCATGAGTTACCAAAACCTGACCGTCAACTCCACCACCTGCACCAATACCAATTACAGGAATAGATATGCTTTGCGCTACTTGTTGCGCTAATTTTGCAGGAATTTTCTCTAAAACTAAAGCAAAACAACCACTTTCTTCAAGAATTTTAGCATCCTCCATTAAACGTTTAGCTTCCTCCTCTTCTTTGGCTCTAACTGTATATGTTCCAAATTTGTAAATGGATTGAGGAGTTAATCCCAAATGCCCCATTACTGGAATTCCAGCAGATAAAATTCGTTCGATAGAATCTTTAATTTCTCTTCCTCCTTCTAATTTAACAGCATGAGCGCCACTTTCTTTCATAATTTTAATAGCAGATGTTAAAGCTTCTTTCGAATTACCTTGATATGAACCAAAAGGTAAATCTACTACTACTAACGCTCTGTCAATTGCTCTAATAACAGAAGAAGCATGATAAATCATTTGATCTAATGTTATTGGCAAAGTAGTTTCATGACCCGCCATGACATTACTGGCACTATCACCTACAAGTATCACATCTATTCCAGCATAATCAATAATTTTAGCCATGGTATAATCATAGGCCGTTAGCATCGAAATTTTTTCGCCACGACGTTTCATCTCTTGTAATTGATGAGTTGTTACCTTTTTAACTTCTTTGTGAACTGACATAATTTAATGTATTCTGGTATTTTTTGTAAAATTACTGAAATAATTTGGAGTTCACTTAAAAATGGTAACTTTGCTATCCTACATCATTTTTAAATGAAAAACATAAAATTATATATTGGATTATTGGGAACTATGCTAATTACCTTAAGTTCTTGCAAAAATGATCTAGATGTTTTGGCTCCAGGAGAAGAAACTGTATCTGTTTATGGCATTTTAAATCCCGATGAACCCATTCAAAATATTAGAATTAATAAAGTGTATTTAACGGATGGCGATGCTTTAACTTCGGCACAAGACGTTAACCAAATTAATTATGCCGCAGGTGAGTTAATAGTAACGCTTCAACGTTTTATGACAGGAAGTACAACGCCAACATTAACTACTAAAGGAAATAATTCAAAAAAGGAAATTGTTTTAACTGAAACTGTTGTTACAACAGCTGGAGGCAGTTTTAATATTAATCAACGTATTTGGCAAACTACTGATAAATTATACAAAAGTGGAGAATATAAATTAACTATTAAAAGAGCAAGTGATAATTCTGTAATTGCTTATAGTCAAACGACTGTTATTGATAGTGTTAGCACAGCTGCAACTGCTAGTTACAATAATCCCTTTAGTTATATACCTAACAATCCTACTGTTTATCCTTTGCATGGAGGATATCCAATTAATCCAACAAGTATTGATAAACCAAAATATTTAAATTATGACATCTTTTCAAATCAAAAAACAATTTCATTCAAAAGTGTACCAAATGGAAAAATATATGATGTAATTATGAGATTTCATTTCACTGACTCCACTGGATCAGCACCTGCTACTCGTGATTCTATAGATTTTAATTTCGCTCAACAACGTTCAACAACTCTAGAAGGTGGAGAATTATTTCAAACTTTTAAATTTACGGTAAATGACTTTTATTTAAATATAGCTAGTGAATTACAAAAGAGAAATTCACAAAATATTATTTGTAGAAAAACAAAATATATGGAATTTATTGTTTATGCTGGGACTGATGATCTAAATACATTTTTATTAGTAAATCAACCATCAAATACAATTGCTCAAGACAAACCATTTTATTCAAATATCACAAATGGAGTTGGTGTTTTTGCTTGTCAATCTACATCTAGAGTTACAAAGGATTTATGGGCTGATTTTATTGATAAAATTGCTTGTCATCCAAGCACTTATCCATATCTATTTTATCAAAAAAATCCTGAACAAGTTGCTACCGCTCCTTGTCCTCAATAAATCTGACAAAATTCACGCTTTTAACCGCCTAAAATGACATATTTTAGGCGGTTTTTTATTGTTTGTGTCAGGCTGTCAGAATTGCAGAGTTTTTTAGGATTGGCACAAACATTGACTTAAGAACTGCATAATTTAAAAATCGTAAACAATTAAAAACACATATATTATGGGAAAAATTATAGGAATAGATTTAGGTACTACTAATAGCTGCGTAGCAGTTATGGAAGGTAACGAGGCTGTTGTTATTGCAAATAACGAGGGAAAAAGAACAACGCCATCAGTGGTGGCATTTGTTGAAGGTGGCGAGCGTAAAGTGGGAGATCCTGCTAAACGTCAAGCAATCACTAACCCAACAAAAACGATTTCTTCTATTAAACGTTTTATGGGGACTTCTTTTGACGAAGCTCAAAAAGAAATTCCTCGTATGACTTACAAAGTAGTAAAAGGCGACAATGGTACTCCAAGAGTATCTATCGACGACAGAAACTACTCTGCTCAAGAGATTTCGGCTATCATTTTACAAAAAATGAAAAAAACAGCTGAAGATTTCTTAGGAACTACTGTTGATGAAGCGGTTATTACAGTTCCTGCGTACTTTAACGATGCTCAACGTCAAGCTACTAAAGAAGCTGGTGAAATTGCTGGTTTAAAAGTAAAACGTATCATCAACGAGCCTACCGCAGCTGCTTTAGCTTACGGTATGGACAAAAAAGGGAAAGACATGAAAATTGTGGTTTTTGACTGCGGTGGTGGTACACATGACGTGTCTGTTTTAGAATTAGGTGATGGTGTATTTGAAGTAAAATCTACTGACGGTGATACTCACTTAGGTGGTGATGATTTTGATAACTTGATTATTGACTGGTTAGCTGACGAATTTAAAAAAGACGAAGGAATTGATTTACGTCAAGATCCAATGGCTTTACAACGTTTAAAAGAAGCTGCTGAAAAAGCTAAAATTGAATTATCTAGCACTACAACTTCTGAAATTAACTTGCCATACATTATGCCAGTTAACGGTATCCCTAAACATTTAGTGAAACAATTAACGCGTGCAAAATTTGAACAATTAGCAGATAGCTTAATTAACAGAACCATTGAGCCTTGTAAATCAGCTTTAAAAAATGCAGGTTTATCAACCTCTGATATTGATGAAATTATTTTAGTAGGTGGTTCAACTCGTATTCCTGCTATCCAAGCAGCGGTTGAAAAATTCTTTGGAAAAGCACCAAGCAAAGGTGTTAACCCTGATGAAGTTGTTGCTTTAGGTGCTGCTATCCAAGGTGGTGTATTAACTGGAGAAGTTAAAGACGTATTATTATTAGATGTAACTCCTTTATCTTTAGGTATCGAAACTTACGGCGGAGTATTCACTAAATTAATCGAATCTAATACAACAATTCCTTCTAAGAAAACAGAAACATTCTCAACAGCTAGCGATAACCAACCAAGTGTACAATTACATGTATTGCAAGGTGAGCGTCCGATGGCTAAAGATAACAGAACAATTGGTCAGTTTAACTTAGATGGCATTATGCCAGCGCCACGTGGTGTACCTCAAGTTGAAGTAACATTTGATATTGATGCTAATGGTATCTTATCTGTATCTGCTAAAGATAAAGCAACAGGTAAAGCACAAAACATTCGTATCGAAGCTTCTTCTGGATTAAGTAAAGAAGAAATTGAGAAAATGAAACGTGAAGCAGAGATGAATGCTGATGCTGATAAAAAAGCAAAAGAAGAAGCAGAAAAAATAAATGCAGCTGATGGATTAATTTTCCAATCTGAAAAACAATTAAAAGATTACGGAGATAAAATTCCAGCAGAGAAAAAAGCAACTATTGAAACAGCATTAGCAAGTTTAAAAACAGCTCATGACTCAAGAGACTTAGCTGCTATCGACGCTGCAACAACATCTTTAAACGCTGCATGGGAAACTGCAAGCCAAGAAATGTATGCTGCTATGAATGAGCAACAAGGAGGAGCTGCAAACCCTGGTTCTGAAGGCGCTGCTAATGCAGATGGCAATAAAGGAGAAAGCGTAACTGATGTTGATTATGAAGAAGTAAAATAAAATTTAAGTTAAGTTTAATAATTAAAATCCCCTTAAGAAAAATCTTGAGGGGATTTTTTCTATTTGATATACTAAATGATTGATAACATCTATAATCCTGAATATGTAAAAACTCTTTTTGATAAAATGAGTCAATCATACGAACGAATGAATTATATAACTTCATTTGGGTTTTCAATCCGTTGGCGCCATCAATTTTTGAATAAAATCGAACCATCTTCTGAAAAAATAAAAATTATTGATTTATTAAGCGGAATGGGAGAAACTTGGATGCCAACCATTGCGAAATTTCCAAATGCTCAACTCACAGCTTTAGATTTTTCGGAAGGAATGCTAAAGTACGCGTCAAAAAAAAACATTAAACATTTTCAATCACGTATAATAATTTTACATCAAGATATATTAAATAATCAACTTCCAGTAAACCACTATGACATCGTAACTTGTGCTTTTGGCCTAAAAACATTTAATGAAGACCAATTAAAAATATTAGCGAAAGTTGTAAAACATATCTTAAAACCTGGAGGTCAATTTTCCTTTATAGAAGTATCAAAACCTAAAAACGAATTATTAAGTAAATTATATGGTTTATATTTAGGGAAAATTATCCCAGTGCTGGGAAAAATATTACTTGGTAACCCTGATGAATATAAAATGCTATGGAAATATACTCTTCAATTTGAAAATTCAAGGAAAGCTTATGAAATTTTCAAATCTTCTGGACTTGAAATGACCTATCAAACATACTTTTTAGGTTGTGCTTCAGGATTTAACGGAAGAAAATAAATATTTACTAATCATTTAATAGCAAAATTTAAATACTGAACTTAAAAATCTGAATATATGAAAACCTTATTATTTTACTTCATTCTATTAATAAATTTTATTTCCATTCCTTCATTTGCCAGCGATTCATTAAGCATCATCAACAAAAAAGTGAGTTTTGGTTTTGCTGCTAATAGCAATCGTAAAGTCAATAGTGTAATTGTACATTCTACTTTTAATAATTCGGGAGGAGAAAAATATGATATTGATTTAGTAATTAAACAATTTTCTACGTATGGCGTATCGGCTCATTATGTGATTGGGCGTGATGGAAAAATTTATCAATTAGTAGATGAAAAAGACAACTCTTATCATGCGGGAAAAAGTTCACTACCTGATGGTACAACTAACGTTAACTCTTGTTCTATTGGTATTGAAATTATGACTTCGTATACCGAAAGTCCAACAGAAGAACAAACCAAAGCATTATTAAACTTAATTAATGACATTAAAAAACGTTATAGCATTAAGTATGTGCTTCGTCATAGCGACATTGCTCCTGTGCGCAAAACCGATCCTTGGAATTTTGATTGGGAAGCTTTTAAAAAGCGATTAGAAGAATGGAAAAAGTGATTTTTATAGTTGCTTATAAAATATACTACTACAGGCCAAATAGAGAAAAAGAGAACCCTAAATACAAATCATTTTAATACTGTTTTAAATCTTTTTTGATAATAGCTCCATACAATATCCATATTATAAAATAATCTACCTAATTTCCCATTCTTTCCAGTCCATTTCTTCACCATTTAAAATGCCAAGATAACTTTGGTAACGTTCTTGAGAAATCTCACCAGTTTCAACTGCTTTTAAAATAGCGCAGCCTGGTTCGTTTACATGTATGCAATTATTAAATTTACAATCATTCATCTTAGCCATCATTTCAGGAAAATAATGTGCCACTTCTTCTTTCTTCATTTCAACCAAACCTAATTCTTTAATCCCTGGCGAATCAATAATATTTCCACCAAAGGATAAAGGGAATAATTCGGCAAAAGTAGTCGTATGCATTCCTTTTAAATGTGCCGCAGAAATATCTCCAACTTTCAAATCTAAATCTGTATCAATAGCATTTACTAAAGTACTCTTTCCTACTCCACTATGACCTGATATTAAAGTTGTTTTATCTTTTAAAAGTGTTTTGATAAATTCTATATCTTGTTTATCAAATGATGAAACTGAATAACAATCGTAACCAATATCAGTATATAGTTTCATAATATCATTTTGTAACTCTACCATTTCCTCGTCCAATACATCCTTTTTATTAAAAATAATTTTGGCAGGAATACCATAAGCCTCGGCTGTTACTAAAAAACGATCAATAAATCCTAAAGATGTTCGTGGAGCTACCAGTGTAGCTACTAAAATAGCCTGGTCTAAATTACTAGCAATTATATGTGCCTGTTTTGAAAGATTAATAGACTTACGAATAATATAATTTTTTCGAGGATGAATATTAGTAATTTGATTACTTCCATCTTTATCTCTATCAATATCTACAATATCTCCAACGGCAACTGGATTAGTTGTTTTGCGATCATCTAACCTAATTTTACCTTTTAAACGGCATTCCAATACCTCTCCGCTATCAATGCGAACAGCATACCAACTTCCTGTAGATTTTGTAACTAAGCCTGTCATTGGCGTAAAGATAGTGATATTGTATGATAAAAATTAACCACATAGAAACATAGTGAAAAGTAGTGTAAAAGAGAATATAGAAAACCAAGTTTTTAAACATAGGCAATATGCGAGAAACAAAGTTTCTGATTATGCATCCTAAAAGTATCAAAAAATCTATCCAATCTCTGTATCTATGTGGTTAAAATTCAATCTATAATCATAAAATAATCATAACTATCTGCGTTATCTACGTTCCATCATATTATAATAATAAAAAATCTGTATTTTTGAAATAGAATCTACCACTATGTCAATTAAAGTAAATAATATATCCAAATTATACGGTAATCAAAAAGCATTAAATAATGTTTCTTTTGAAATAGGCACGAATGAGATTGTTGGATTTTTAGGTCCAAATGGTGCGGGTAAAAGTACCATGATGAAAATTTTAACTTGTTACATCCCTCCATCAGAAGGAACTGCTACAGTTTGTGGATTTGATACTAATGAACAAAGTATTGAGGTGAGAAAACAAATTGGTTATTTACCAGAGCATAATCCTTTGTACTTAGATATGTACGTAAAAGAATTTTTAGAATTTATTGGTGGACTTTACAAAATTAAAAACGCTAAGGAACGCGTTAAAGAAATGATTGATGCTACTGGATTACAAGTAGAACAAAATAAAAAAATAGGCGCTCTATCAAAAGGATACCGTCAGCGTGTTGGTTTAGCGCAAGCGATGATTCATGACCCTAAGGTTTTAATTATGGATGAACCAACTACAGGTTTAGATCCAAATCAATTAGAAGAAATACGTGGCTTAATTAAAAAATTAGGCAAGCAAAAAACAGTGATGTTAAGTACTCACATTATGCAAGAAGTAGAGGCTGTTTGTGATAGAGTGATTATTATTAATAAAGGGAAAATTGTTGCAAATGATACAACTGAAACCTTACAAAAAAACACTACTAAACAAGTTATTACCGTTGAATTTGATAAAGAGGTTTCGGTAAATTCCTTAAAATCTATTCAAGGAGTTGAAGATGCAATTTTATTAGAAGGGAACACTTGGAAAATCATTTCTGATTTAGAAAATGATGTTCGTAAAGAATTATTTAATTACGCGGTTAAACACAATTTAAGTGTTTTAACGATGAATAAAGAGGAGCAAAAATTAGAAGATGTATTTAAAGCATTGACTAAAAAATAATGCAACCAAAAAATTATAGTATTTATTCGGCTGGTAAATTTATTACCTCTAATCACATTCTTGATGTTCATAATCCATTCGATCATTATTTAGTAGCTACTACCTATTTGGCTGATAAAGTAATTTTAGAAGAAACAATCACAGAAGCACTTTCTGTAAAAGAAGAACTACAAAATTTATCTTCTCAAAAAAAACATAACATTCTAAAACAAATCTCAGACGAATTATTTTCTAATAGAAATTATTTGGCTGAGATTTTAAGTTTGGAAAGTGCAAAGCCAATTAAATTCGCCTTGGCAGAAATAGATCGTTCGGCATACACTTTTTTGATTGCAGCTGAAGAATCTATAAAAGACAAAACCGAATATCTTTCTTTAAATAGAATTAATAACACCGACCAAAGAGAAGGTATCGTCGAATACTTCCCAATAGGATTAATTGCTGGTATTGCCCCATTTAATTTTCCAATGAATTTAGCAGTACATAAAATTGCTCCTGCTATTGCAAGCGGCTGTCCTATTATTTTAAAACCAGCAACTCGCACTCCTCTATCTTGTTTAGAATTAGCAAAAATTATTGATAGAACAGAATTACCAAAAGGTACTGTTTCTATTTTACCAATGGATAGAGAAACAGGAAATTTATTAGTAACTGACGAACGTTTTAAATTATTAAGCTTTACGGGCTCTCCCGACATTGGATGGAAAATGAAAGCAGAAAGCGGAAAGAAGAAAGTAGTTTTAGAATTAGGTGGAAATGCAGCAACAATTATTACTCCAAGCGCTGATTTAAAAGATGCTCTGCCTAAATCATTGATGGGTGCTTTTGCCTATAGTGGACAAATTTGTATTCATGCGCAACGTTTTATTGTTCATTCATCTTTATATGAAATAGTTGTGAATAAATTAAAATCATTATCACAAAATTTAATTTCAGGTAATCCTTTAGATGCAGCAACAGATATTTCGAACATGATTGATGAAGCTAATGCTATACGTGTTGAAAAATGGATTCATGAAGCAATAGAACAAGGTGCGCAATTAGTGTGTGGAGGAAAAAGAACTGGTAGCTATGTAGAGCCAACTATACTAACTAATTGCAATCATACCATGAAAGTATACTCGGAAGAAATATTTGGACCAGTAGTTTGCATAAACAAATACGAAACAATTGAAGATGCCATACTACAAGCTAACAATACAAAATTTGGTTTGCAATGTGGAGTATTTACTAATGATACAAATGAACTAAATAAATGCTTTAAACAAATAGAGGTAGGTGGTGTTATCCATAACCACGTCCCTACTCTAAGATACGATCAAATGCCTTATGGAGGAGTTAAAGATAGTGGACTTGGCAGAGAAGGTGTTAAATACGCTATGCTGGATATGTTAGAACCAAAAATTTTAGTGAAGTAAAAAATTAAATTATGGAATATAGAAGATTAGGAAAATCAGGATTACAAGTAAGCGCATTATCATTTGGTTCATGGATTACATTTGGTAAGCAAATTGAAAACAACACGGCTGATGAGCTATTAACTATTGCTTACGATAATGGTGTTAACTTTTTTGATAATGCAGAAATATATGCTGCAGGAAAATCTGAAGAAGTAATGGGTAAAATTTTAAAGCAAAAAAATTGGGCTCGTAGTTCTTACTGCGTTAGTAGTAAAGTGTATTTTGGTTACGAAGATAAAAAACCAAATCAAACTGGTTTATCTCGTAAACATATTATTGAAGGCTGTCATGCCGCTTTAAAACGTTTACAAGTAGATTATATTGATTTATTCTTTTGTCACCGCCCTGATAAAAACACACCAATTGAAGAAACTGTTTGGGCGATGAATACCTTAATACAACAAGGTAAAATTTTATATTGGGGAACTAGTGAATGGGCTAATGACGAAATTATGGCAGCCTTTGTTTTTGCTGAACGTAACCGATTAATTGGTCCAACGATGGAACAACCACAATACAATATGTTTGAAAGAACAAAATTAGAGAAAGACTATTTATTATTGTTTAGAGATTTTGGATTAGGAACAACAATATGGAGCCCGTTAGCTTCTGGTTTATTATCTGGTAAATACAACAATGGTATTCCTGAGGATAATCGTTTACATATTGAAGGAATGGATTGGTTAAAAGAACGCACATTAGGAGAAGAATCGAAAATTGATAAAACTAAAAAATTAGCTTCATTAGCAAATGAATTAGGAACATCAGTCGCTCAATTATCTATTGCTTGGACAATCAAAAATCCAAATGTTAGTACAACAATTTTAGGAGCTTCGAAAAAAGAGCAACTCATTGAAAATTTAAAAGCTTTAGATGTTGTTTCGTTAATTACTCCAGAAGTAACCGAAAAAATTGAATTGATTTTAAATAACAAACCAGTTCAGGCACAATTTTAAAGATTAAACAAAATTATAACGTCACCCTGAACTTGTTTCAGGGTCTCACGGCGAGATGCTGAAACAAGTTCAGCATGATAGAAAGCGGAAAAATGGATAAGACATTTTCAGATTTAAAAGTGATTGAACTAGCAGGTGTGCTGGCAGGTCCATCAGCAGGTTTATTTTTTGCTGAGTTAGGTGCAAATGTGATTAAAATTGAAAATCCTAAAACTGGCGGCGATGTTACTCGTTCTTGGAAATTAAAAACAGAAGATAAAACAGACAAGGCAAGTGCCTATTTTTGGAGCGTAAATACTGGTAAAGAAATCTTATTTTTAGATTTATCTATTGACAAAGATTTACAATCGTTTTATGAATTAATTAAAACAGCAGATGTTTTAATTACTAATTACAAATTAGGTGATGATTTAAAATTAAACGTAGATTACAACACATTAAAACCATTAAACCCTACTCTAATTTACGCATCCATCAATGGTTTCGGAAACTCAAGTCCTCGCACAGCTTACGATTTAATATTACAAGCCGAAAGTGGATTTATGTTTATGAATGGTGAAAAAGATGCTGCTCCATTAAAAATGCCAGTAGCATTAATTGACATCCTAGCAGGGCATCAACTCAAAGAAGCGATTTTAATCGCTCTATTAAATAAATACAAAACCAATAAAGGTTCACACATTACGGTTTCATTATTTGACACCGCTATTGCTTCATTAGCTAATCAAGCAACCAATTGGTTAATAGCGCATCATTTACCAACTGCACAAGGTTCGTTGCATCCTAACATTGCTCCTTATGGCGAAATCTTTACTACAAAAGATAATCATCAAATTACTTTTGCTATTGGAAGCGATAAACAGTTTAAACACTTGTGTGAAATTTTAAATCTTGATTTATTTTCTCATCCTGATTTTGAAAGTAATCAGTTAAGAGTCGCAAACAGAGTTGATTTATTTTCCAAACTTAATCATTGTATTCAATTATTAAACTTCGACACTTTATTTAACGAATGTCTCAAACACGATGTGCCAATTGGTAAAATCCGAAATCTGAAAGAAGTATTTGAATTAGCTGAAGCCCAAGCAATGCTAAATTCATTTTCAAATATTAAATCAGTTAAATCAATCAGTTTTAAGATTGAAGAAAAATCTTATTGATGTTTGAATAAATACCTCTAAATGTCAATATCATTTGATAGTATTTATTTAAGATTATTTGTAAACTTGTTACATAATTAACTCTATGTCAAGATTTACCATTTGTATATTATTTATTGTTTTTTTAGCATTCAATTCAAAAGCACAATACAAAGACACCATTTTATTAATGAATGGAAATTATGTAGTGGAGAAAGTAATTGACACCTTAATTGGCGCTGTTACCATTGTAAATCCAGATAAAACAACTGAAAAGTTACATTATGAATATGATGACATTTATTGTGTAAAATACGCATCGGGTTTTACAGATTATTATTATTCACAAGATACTTTAAGAGGAAATTATTTTACTCGCGATGAAATGCAATATTACATTTATGGAGAAAGAGACGCGCGTAAAGGATTTAAGGCAAGAGGCTCCTTAATTGGAGCTGGTATTGTTGGCTTAGCAAGTGGAGGACTCGGTTTGTTTTTTGCTCCTGTATTTCCATATGGATATATGGCATTAAGTGGTATTCCAAAAGTAAAAATCAAACATAGCACTATTAGTAATCCGAATTATATAGACCATGACGCTTATATTTTGGGATATGAAAGAGTTTCAAGAAGTAAAAGAAGAATAAAAGCCTTAATTGGAGGAACAATTGGTTTAGCAGCAGGATATGCCTTATATTTTGGTTTATTAAAAAACAAATTACCATCAACAATTACTCTCAGATTTTAAATAATTACAACTCATGAAACGTCATAAAATAGTATTACTAGGTTCAGGTGAATTAGGGAAAGAAGTAACCATAGCCTTACAACGATTAGGTCAATATGTGATAGCAGTGGATTCATACAAAGATGCACCTGCAATGCAAGTTGCCCATGAATTTGAAGTAATAAATATGTTAGATGGGAATGCTTTGGATGCAATAGTAGCAAAACATAAACCAGATTTAATAGTTCCTGAAATTGAAGCCATCAGAACAGAACGATTTTATGATTATGAAAAACAAGGAATAACAGTTGTTCCAAGCGCTAAGGCTGCAAATTTCACTATGAATCGTAAAGCCATTAGAGATTTAGCAAGTAAAGAATTAGGTTTAAGAACGGCTAATTATTTATATGCCACTACTTTAGAAGATTTTAAAAAAGCTGTTGCTGTTATTGGAATTCCATGTGTGGTTAAGCCTTTAATGAGTAGTAGTGGTAAAGGCCAAAGTATGATTAAAACCGAACAAGATGTCGAAAAATCTTGGAACTATGCCATGGAAGGTTCTCGTGGTGATTATAAAGAAGTAATTGTAGAAGAGTTTATAAAATTTAATTCAGAAATTACTTTATTGACAGTTACGCAAAAAAACGGCAACACTTTATTTTGCCCGCCAATTGGTCACCGACAAGAACGTGGCGATTATCAAGAGAGTTGGCAACCATGTGCAGTAAGCGATAAAGATTTAAAAGAAGCGCAAGAAATGGCTGCAAAAGTAACCAAAGCATTAAGCGGTGCAGGTTTATGGGGTGTTGAATTTTTCTTAACAGATAAGGGTATTTATTTTTCAGAGCTATCTCCTCGTCCGCATGACACAGGAATGGTAACTTTAGCAAATACACAAAATTTAAGCGAATTTGAACTACACGCTCGTGCTATTATTGGTTTCCCTATTCCACAAATACAATTACAACAGCATGGTGCATCAGCTGTTTTATTAGCGAATGCCGAAAGCACATCATATCATTTTACTGGATTAACAGACGTTTTAAGTAATCCAAATACTGATGTTCGTTTATTTGGCAAACCTACTACTCGTCCGAACAGAAGAATGGGAGTTGTATTAACCTACGATAATTTACAATCAGATGTGAATGATGTAAAACAAAGAGCCATTGATTTGTCAAAACAAATTTCAATCATTAACAACTAATGAAATTGAAATTTTTGGTAATTTTTCTGGCACTTAACTTTAATTTATTTTCTCAAGAAATAACTTTTTCTGACAATTTAAAAAAAACGGCCATTGCAAAACTAAAAAGTGGTGACTCTCTGATTTATTACCAATGTCATGTAGATAGCGCTAGTCTAGAAATCACTACATCCAATGGTAAAAAAATAAACACAAAAAAGAAAAAAATCACCTTAACAGAAAAGTTTGTGATTTACAAAACAGATTCTGTATATCAATGCAAATACTATAACTCATCAATCACAAGCTATCCTAATAAAAAATTTCCTTATTTAACTTTAAAAGAAGTTGCTAATTGGGAATTTGAATTGAAAGAACAAAAACAATTAACTCATAACGAAATATTGATGTTTGCAGCACTAGAAACAAAAACGCACGCAATTACCCATTATGAGTTAAATATTAATAAAACTTGCCCTAATGAAATCATCATAAAAGGTAAAAATATAAATGAGCAATTTATTGTTGAGGGAAATTACATTCTTAGTAAATCCTTAAACCTTAAATAGACAATTGATTTCGTTACGAAAGCCAAAAGTTACAAGGATTTGGAAAGCACAGGATTGAGGACTGTAAGAATATCTTACGATATTTTGAAGACCGGAAATTCGAGCATTTTCAAATACTGATGTAGATTTTGGGTTGCAGTAGAAATCCAACTGTCTATTTACAATTAAAGTATTAAAACAAATTAAGCGTTAGAAATTTTCATTGATAGATTAAAAGGATAATCCCAAAGCGATTCGAACCATTTACGTTTTGTTTCTGAAGCTTATACATAGCTTGTATGCTTGCTCCAATTGTGGATACTTACTGAATATTAACTCTGCTCGTTTTTTTTGATTTATAGTACAATAATCTTAATATTTATATAAAAAGTATTTAATAATTAATATTATTTATATTAAATTTTATAAATTATAGATTATTTATTATTTCTGCTTTTTATTTTAATACTTTTTATTTCGCTTTTTTAATAGCTTCTTTTTCTTCATCAATTACTTTCCATCGTAGCTGTGTTCTTAAATGTTGCATGGCATCGCACACTAATCGTACAACAT
>JBEIPP010000231.1:0-3958 GCA_040376995.1 Flavobacteriales bacterium | reverse complement strand
GACACAGATGCATTTGCTTATAGTAACGATGGAGTTGCTTCTGCTTTAATTTCGTTACCTTTACGTTATATGCATACAACGGTTGAAAGTGTTCATAAAGATGATGTGGAAAATGTGATTAAGTTAATTATCGCCTCTTTAAAAAATATAAAAAACAATCACGATTTCCGTTATTTAAAATAATTTTTTCATTTTCAAATCCGATAGCTATCGGACTACTCATTGTTGAATTGACTAATTAATAAAATGGCTATAATAGATTCTATATTAAAAGGTGCGGTTAAGTTAGGAAACAAAATTCCTAAGCGCACTAACTATTATGCTCAGCAAGCCAAAGTTTTAAAAAAACTAATGACGAAAGCTGAGCATACAGCTTTTGGCGAACATTTTCATTTTACAAAATTATTGCAGCAAAAAAATCCAATCGAAGGATTTCAAGCTACTGTAAAAATGTATGATTATAGCAGTCTATATAAAGAATGGTGGTACAGAGCTCACAAAGGAGAGCCTTATGTTTGCTGGCCAAATCACATTAAATATTTCGCATTAAGTTCAGGCACTTCTGAAGCAGCTAGTAAATATATTCCAGTAACTAAGGAAATGCTGAAAGCTTTTAAACGCGGTAGTGTAAGACAACTGGTTGCACAAGCTAATTATGATTTTCCGAAAGAACATTTTTCAAAAGGAATGTTAATGATTGGCGGTAGTACTTTATTAGATTTTAATGGAAGCCATTATGAAGGAGATTTAAGTGGTATTACAGCTGCTAATATTCCCGTATGGTTTCAGCATTTTTATAAACCAGGAAAAACAATTTCTAAATATAAAGATTGGGAAACGAAGTTATCGGAGATTGTAAAAAATGCAAAAGATTGGGATATTGGCGTTATTGTTGGTGTTCCAGCTTGGGTTCAAATTTTAATGGAGCGTGTGATTGAATATTACAAAGTAGACACTATTCATGATGTATGGCCAAATTTAAGAGCTTATGTACACGCAGGAGTTTCTATTGAACCATATCGTAACAGTATTGCAAAACTAACAGCATTTCCATTAATTTTTTCTGATACTTATTTAGCATCTGAAGGATTAATTGCTTACCAACAAAGACCAAATGATCAACAGGGAATGCGTATGCTTTTGGATAATGGTATCTTTTATGAATTTGTGCCTTTTAATGAAGAGAATTTTGATTCGGATGGAAATATGAAACCTAGCGCTACTGCTTTAACAATTAAAGATGTAGAGTTAGCAAAAGATTACGCATTACTTCTTTCATCTTGTTCGGGGGCATGGAGATATTTAATTGGAGATACTGTTCGTTTCACAGATTTAGAATATGCTGAGATTGTAATTACAGGCCGCACTAAACATTATTTGAGTTTATGTGGTGAGCATTTGTCAGTTGAAAATATGAGCAGGGCTATTAAGTTAACAGCTGATGATTTAAAAGTTGAATTAAATGAATTTGCCGTTGCTGGGGTACCTCACGGAACATTATTTGCGCATCAATGGTATGTAGGATCAAATAAAAAAGTATCTGAAGAAGATATAAAAGAACGTTTAGATTTTCACTTGAAAGAAATTAATGATGATTATCGAACGGAAAGAATTGCTGCTTTAAAAGATGTTTACGTGAAAGTATTACCAGATGAAGCGTTTATTGATTTTATGGCTACTAAAGGTAAATTAGGTTCGGCGCATAAATTCCCAAGAGTGTTAAAAGGTAAAGTATTAGAAGAGTGGCAAGGCTTTATTGATAATTATAAAAATACATTTTGATTTTAAGTTTAATATATCAAGCCATAGTAATTATTCTGCTGCTTACGTTTTCGTTTGGACCAGCATTTTTTGCGTTGATTAATACTGGGATTAAATTTGGATATAAAACAGGATCATTTTTAGTAGCAGGCGTTGTTTTAAGTGATTTCTTTTTGTGTTTATTGGTTTGTGTATTAGTTCATTTTGGAATGGCTAATCTATTACATTCAGAAAAAGCTCAGACATTTTTTGCCATTATTGGTGGTATTATTTTAATTGTTTTTGGAGCATTCTTTTTTAAGAAGATACCAGTGAAAACAGATGATGTGATTGATATTGAAAATCAACTACCAAGTCCTAAGTTAATGTTGTTGAAAGGATTTTTCTTAAACCTTTTTAATCCAACTGTTTGGTTGTTATGGTTGGCAAACGTTACCGCTATTAGTAAAACGTTAGATTATTCTATGTTTAAAATGTTAGTTTTTTTTAGCATGGTTTTAGGTGCTGTTTTGTTTGTGGAATTATTTAAAGTAAAATTAGCTGGAAAAATCAAAAATTATTTAACTAATAAAATCATGACCATTGTGAATTATATCACGGGTTCTGCTTTAATTGTTTTTGGATTAATACTTATTTACAATCACTATTTTAATAAATAATGGCACCAGGTACATTTGACGAGTTGAAAAAAAAATTGGAAGAAAGCATAACTTCTTTTCCTTATATCTATATGTTTAAATTTATTATCAAAGCTGATAATAAAACCATGGCATTAGTAGAAGTTATTTTTGATGATGATGCTGAGATTATCCAAAAGCAATCTGCTAAAGGAAATTTTATCAGTATTACTGTGAAACAAGTAGTAATGAATGTTGATGAAATTATTACTATTTACGAAAAAGCCGCAGAGATAGAAGGAGTAATATCTTTATAATGCCAGTGTTTCAGTTACAAAATAATCTATTATCTATTAAAGTTAATTCGTTTGGCGCGGAATTGTGTTCTGTTATTTCTAAGGATATAAACATTGAATACATTTGGCAAGCTGATGAAAAGGTGTGGGCAAGACATGCACCAAATTTGTTTCCTATTGTAGGCAAATTAAAAGACGGAAAATATACCTGTCAATCTAAAGAATATCATTTACCACAACATGGTTTTGCTAGAGATAACGAATTTATATGTATAGAACAAAGTACTGATTTTTTATTATTTGAATTTACATCCAATGAGTCTACTCTAGAAAAATTTGCTTTTCATTTTAGATTACAAATAGGCTATCATTTAACTGAAAATAAAATAAAAGTTACTTATTCTGTTTTTAATACTGATAGTAAAGAATTGTTTTTTTCAATTGGCGCTCATCCTGCATTTAATTGCCCATTACAACAAAACGAATCATTTAACGATTACGAATTAGTGTTCCAAAATAAAAACAAGTTAATTATTAATCAATTAAATGATGGATTAATAACAAATCAAATAAAAGAAATAGAATTAGTAAATAATAAGCTTCCTGTTTCAAGAGAACTCTTTGATAACGATGCTTTAGTTTGCATGAATACACAAATTGAAGAAGTAAGTTTGATTTCTAAAAAAACAAAACATGGTGTTTCATTAGTTTCAAAAGAGTGGCCATATTATGGTATTTGGTCTAAAAAAGGCACAAACCAATTTGTATGTTTAGAACCTTGGTATGGAATAGCTGATAATGAAACTTCTGATGGTAATTTTGAAACAAAAACAGGAATTATAAAAATTGAATCAGAGCAATGTTTTAAATGCTTTTTTGATATCTTGTT
Organism: Flavobacteriales bacterium; assembly: GCA_040376995.1. Taxonomy (GTDB): domain Bacteria; phylum Bacteroidota; class Bacteroidia; order B-17B0; family Aurantibacillaceae; genus UBA4416. Next base: position 395 of record JBEIPP010000231.1, on the reverse strand, counting down.
TTTTTAAATCATGAAGGAGAAACTGCATAAGCCTTTATTCTTATTTAAATTACTGGTTTTTTTCTTACTTCTTTTAGGAATACATCGATTTTTTTTTGATTTTATTTCACGCTCAGTTTTCCGAAGTTCACTTTATTGAATTTGTGAAAGCTTTTTTTATAGGCACTTTAACCGATGCTATTTCAACAATTTATTTTTTATTGCCCATGTGGTTAGTACTTTTGTTTTTTAATATTGAAAACAAGATCGTGAAAGTCTTTTCATTACTATTGTTTTTATTTGGTTTTACAATACTATGTGTTTTAAAGGGTCAGGGATAAAAGTTGGGGATAATCCTTTTAAGCAAATAATTTATATAGCCTAAAAAGGAAGAATTTAATATCTGTAACACCTCT
>JBEIPP010000054.1:0-17987 GCA_040376995.1 Flavobacteriales bacterium | reverse complement strand
TTATCCTCTACTGAACACAACTCATGATAGCTTGAAATCTCAAAAAACTCAACTAATTCTACTGGAAAAATCTTTTCTAAAAATTGATTGTCGATAACCATGTTTTTTTTTAGCAAATATAGTTTATCACCAGATATTAGGTGTGATCCATAACCACTTATCTGATGTTTATAGAATGGCTATTGGAGTCAGCATCATACACACAAGGAATCACATGGAATAAACGCGATGCTATTTTTAAAGACACGTGATAGTGGTGTAATGTTTTTTTGTACAGTTTAAATTTAAATATTAGTGAGATAGTTTTTCTCCTTTAGCTAATTTTCTTACGTTTTCAAATAATTTTTCTTCATCGCCTTCAGCATACGAATTGTGACTCCATACAATTTCATTATCTCCATTCACTAAAAATGTATGTGGTACATTGTTAACGTTCATGGCACGTTTAAAATCTTGATTTTCGTCAATATATACCTCGTATGTCCAGCCTTTTACTTTTACTTCAGTTACTACTTTACCTGAACTACGAGCATCGTCAATTGAAATAGCAATTAATTTTACGCCTGTTTCTTTTACTAATTCTGCATATTTTTTATTAATAGCATCTAGCTCTTTTTTACAAGGTTTGCACCATGTAGCCCAAAAACTAATAATCATTGGTTTGCCATCATTTTTAAAAGTGTTTGAGTTTGTTGCTGAACCGTCTATTTTTTTTACACTAGCCGAAGGAATTTTATCACCATCTCCAGTTGTAAATGCTGATAAGCTTAAAATGATTGCTGAAGAAAGGATGAATAATTTTTTCATTGTATTTATTTTTGTGGTTATAATATCTATTTAGTTAAACAAATATAGTATTTAGCTCTTTTACTAAATCAATAAAAGTGTTGTAATTGGATCTTAGAATTGGACTCTTAAATTGAATTTTAAGATAAGCAATTACACTTTTCCGTTGTATTTCCTCAAAAACCATTCAATTGACAGGAGTGCTAAAATGACAAAAAACAACCATTTGAGGTTCACTAAGTCGGTTAGTTGCTTATGCGAATAGGTAATGGATTTGATTGAATCACTTGCTAAAATATCTTTTTGTAATTGTTCTAATTGATTTTTGTAAAATAATTTACCGCCACTTTGTTTACTCATTTGGTATAACAATTGATGATTAGCAACGGTATTGATTTTTTCGGATACTATTTCCTTTATGATAACGATACCTGATTTTGTATATAGTTTATCCCCATATTTTACTTTGGCTTCGTAAGTATATTCACCTGCAGGGAATTGTCCTGTAGACAAACTATACATCGTTTGCTTTTTATTAAAAGTGTAATTGTATGTTTTGTTTGTATTGTCTTTTAATATTAATGTCACATCAGGTTCTGTTACTAGCTCATAGCTTTGGTTATATACTTCGGCAGTAAAATCAATAGCTTCATTTTCATTAATAATTTTTTTAGTAAAAACTCTAAAAAAACTTTTATCGGCTTTTACGGATAGGTACTGAACTGTTTTACTAATTAATTCATTAAATAAATTATGATTACCATGGTCGGCATAATCTCTCATGCGCCATTTCCAAATACCATCACCTAAAAATTGCGCAGTTTTTATACCGTTAATTTCTGTAAATAGTAATAATGGATCTTCAGTTTCTACTACACCGATTTTTTGAGAAATTAAAATATTAGCTCCGTTTACAATAGCTCCATTTTTAAAAGGTGCTGCAACAGCCGGGAAATTTTTGATGTAACTTTTTAATTCATCACTTAAGGTGAATAAAGAAAACTCTTTTTGATATACTCCCTCTGCATCATTACTCTTACTGCTAAATAAGGTTTTTGCCGAAGAACTAGAATTAGTTCCAATATAAAAAATAGATTGATTATTAGCCTTTAGTTCATTAATAATGCGTTGAGGTATATTATTAACTTGATGAATAATAATTAATGAATAAGGTTTTAATGGTTTTGTAAATTCATTAATTAATGCAACTTCTACTTCATAAATTTGAGAAGCATTAGTACTTTGTTCTAAAGCTGCAATGTCGGGATGTGGAGCATTTGCTAAGATTAAAACTTTTTCTCTATTATCAATCACATCAATGATAAATGATTGAGTATTGTTTTGAATGTTTTTATCTTCGTTGATAGTAGAAATGGAAACAGTGTATTTTTGAATACCAGATTTATCAGCTTCTAATAAATAATTTAAGGTGGCGCTGAAGGAATTTGAATTGATGGTTAAGTTTTCTGATTTTAAAACTTTACCGTTATTTGAAATAGAAACACTAATCGATTTGTCTTTTAAATCAATCGCATTTACTACTACTTCCACTGGAAATGAATTTCCTAAATAAGCTACTTGATTGTGATTAATGGTTTGTATCCATACATCCTTTAATGGAATGGTGTCTCCTAAAGCAATAGTATAAATTGGTGCATTAATTTTTTCGATACTATAAAGTGGATTTGTTCCTTTATTGTAAATACCATCCGTTGCTAAAATAATAGCTCCAATGTTTTTGTTGGCATAATTGTTTTCTAAATCTAAAAATAGTTTTGAAATGTCTGTTTCTTTTCCATTAAAATCAAATGTTTCAGATGCTTTGGACTCTGAATCAAATTGGTAGGTTTTAATGTCGTATTTATCTTTTATAGTATTAATAAAAGATGTAAGCGCTTTAGTGTATTCTGTTTTTAATTCAGTAGAATCTTTACTAGCTATAATAGACGAGGAGTTGTCTTGTGCTAAAATAATGACTGGCTTTTCGGTTTCGTTAATTAAACGTTTAATAAAAATATCCAATAATAATATGGCAATTAAACTAACTGAAACAAATCTTAAGGCTGCTAAACTGTATAATAAAATTTTTGAGCGGTCTGCATTTTGTTTATCTCTTACATATAGTATGGCAGTAAAAACAAACCCTGCTACCAAACATAACAGGGTGTAATACCAAGGATAATTAGAGATAAATTCCATTTTTCGATTTACGATTTTTGAAGTGCGATTTTAGATTTATGGTTACTTTTTAAATCTAAAATCATAAATCTGAGATATTAAGTAAGCATTCCTCCGCATACATTAATGCATTGTCCAGTAATATATCTACTCATATCGCTTGCTAAAAATAAGGTTAAGTTGGCTACGTCTTCTGCTGTTCCACCACGTTTCAATGGAATTGAGTCTCTCCAAGATTGAACCGTTTTTTCATCTAAAGCCCCGGTCATTTCAGTTTCGATAAACCCTGGAGCAATTGCATTACTTCTAATATTACGAGAACCTAGCTCTAAAGCAACTGATTTAGTGAAACCAATGATACCTGCTTTTGAAGCTGAATAATTTGCTTGTCCAGCATTTCCTTTTACGCCAACCACAGAACTCATGTTGATGATAGAACCGCTACGAGCTTTTAACATCGGTTTTTGAACCGCTTTAGTTAAGTTAAAAACGGATTTTAAGTTAGCATTTATAACTTCATCCCATTGTTGTTCGCTCATACGCATTAACAGTGTATCACGAGTAATACCGGCATTATTTACTAAAACATCCACTGTTCCAAACTCAGCAACGACATCTGTTACTAATTGATCAGCTGCTTTAAAATCGGCAGCGTCGCTTTGATAGCCTTTTACTTTAACACCATATTTAGATGCTAATTCTGTTTCAAATGCTTTTGCTTTTTCAACTGATGATAAAAATGTGAAAGCAATATTGCAACCTTGCTCAGCAAATTTTTCAGCAATCCCTTTTCCAATTCCTCTTGACGCGCCAGTAATGATGGCTACTTTATTTTGTAATAACTTCATATTTAAATTAATTAAAGGCTAAATATACAAATTATCAGTTTAAGTATATTTTGATAAAAAGCTAAAGTTTTAAACGGCTTTTAACGAATTAAAATATCGCTTTTTTGTTTCGGACGTTTGTTCTCGAGCCAAACAAAATGCCTTAATCTCATGTCTTCGTCATTTACTTCAGTTAAAGGAAAGACAGTTGATTCAGGTTTATTTCTAAACGTAGCTCTATCAACAGTTCCATCACTAAACCAAACAGTTAAATCGCTGCAAATAGTTTTGTTAACTCCTTTATAGTTTTTCTTTTGTTTTACGTAATAAATAATTTGAGCATTGCCCAATACATTTAATTTTCTAATAGTATCATTAGCAATAAAACCTTCTATTCGTTTACCTTCTATTTGATTAAATTTATTGGCATCTAAGCTATCAGCTTTTTGTATCACAATAGCATTATTTAATAATTCAAAATACTTTACTCCTTTTTTACTAGTAGTTAGTTTCATGAGTTTAGCGCTTACTTGCCCATTTTTTGTCCATAATACTGGAGAGTTATACATGGTAATTAATGAGTCGTGGATATAGTAGGTTAAGGAATCGCACATGCCTTGTAAATCTGTTTTAAAAAGTTTTACATGGCGGTAGGCCTTCACGTATGAATGAGTTGAGTCAGGCTTTTCGTAAAACAAGGTATCGGCCGATAAAAACAAGGTGTCTTTTTCTAATATTTTTCCAAAAATGGCATTTTGAGTTATAATGGCTTTATTCGTTTTTTCATAGTGTTCAGCAAAATCACCTGTAATGATTGATTTGTTGGTAGTGTCAATAATTCGTACGTTTTTAGTTACTCTGCCGTATCCTTTTTTGCGATCGTAAAAAATACTATCCCCATAAAGCTTTTGGCTTTTGGTAACAATCAAAGAGTTTTTACTAAATCTTGATATTTCTTTATCAGTATCATACCAACCATTTTCGCAATAAATATAATTTTCTTTGCTAGTAATAATTGAAGGGCCAATAAAATAGGAGGTTTTGTTAATGGTATTATACCTTAAGGTATCGCCACGCATTTTGTAATCAGGGTTAGTTAATTCTACATCATAATGAAACGTAATATCTTTACTTGCTGAATAATAATGCCCGTTTTTACTTACTAAGGTGTTTTCTTTATTTACAATTTTGCCCCCATCATAATAACTGGCAACAGAGTTTCCAATATCATAAATTAAAGTATTTGTAGTAAGTGTCATATCTTTTTCGATACAACGCACATTACCTTTCATGTTTGCTAACTTAGAATTAGCATCGTACCTCAAGGAATCTCCATACACAAAAATACTATCCCCTTTAATAATGCTAATATGTCCGTAAGCAATTAACTTTTTATCGCTAAATAAATAGGCACTATCGCAACGCATCACGGCACCGTCATGTTCGCATTCTACATCGCCAATTAATCGTCGAGCATCAATACCTAAAGCTTTATCGTATGATAATCGTTTAGCGTGTTTGATATTAATTAATTTTGGTTCCTTTTTATCTCCAACAGGTATTTTAGTTTGAGATAAACCAAAAACCGATACAAGTAAGAAAGCACACATGAATAATGGGCTCTTTTTAAAATATAGGTTTAGGATGTTTTTTAAGTTCATTTTCAGCCATAAATTTAAACATATATCTCTTAAGTATAGGTATGTTATGGTTTTTTAAGAAAAACCTTCAGAATTTAATTAATTCATCGTGAAGACTTGCTACTCTTAATATAAGATAAATACTCTTTTAATGAAATCATTCCTAATGCAGCCCTTCTTTTATCTACATTACCTTCATCAATAATTGGATATGGCTTATTAGTAAAGGGATTTACTTGGGTACCAAAATACTGTTTGCCTTTTTGTTTTTCAATCGAAATTCTATCATAAAGTAACGCGTAATTTTCTCCGATAGTTTCCTTTTTCAGATACAATTCTTTAATTACAGGTAAATATAACTCCTGTTTTTTTATAGAGGAGGAATGTTGTATCACTAAAAAACATTTATTTGCAAATAACTCTCCTGAAACTAGATTACTTAATACATTTATTTTCACATCAATATATTTTTCTATTAAGAGTAAATTTTCAGTATTTAAACTGTCTTTTATACGCCAAATATTAGTTACATCCTTTGATTTAGAACCCTTTTTCCTTGAAAGAAAGTCAATGTCTTTATAAAATGCTTGATCCTGAATAGCTATTTTTGATAAATCTAAAAATAAAGAATCGTTTACATTAAAGCCCTTAAGTTTCTTATAGCTTATTAAAAACTCTTTCCATTCTTTTGTGTTATGAATATTATAAAAATCGGGGTCCTCTAAAAAACTGGAAAAGGAAGAGTCGAGGGTAACGACTTTCTTTATGTTTTCTAAACATTTTCTATTGTTTTTCGTAATTGAGTAAGCGCATGCCAAATTATAATAATCAAATACTATACTCGATGAAGTTTTATTGTGAGTTGTTTTCTTTGTTAAATATTTTATAACTTCAATGTATTTGTGTTCGCTGAAGTAAGAATGTGTACTATCGGTATTAGGCAAACTATTTAAGGCTACTTTTTTTTCTTTTTTCTTTTTAATTATAATATCAACACTTCTGTTTTGTAATCTATTTTCTTCCGTATCATTTCTTTTTTTAGGGTTTAAACTTCCAATACCCTTGCTAATTATTTTATCTTTTGATATGCCATTTGAAATAAGGAATTCCGCTACACTTTCGGCTCTTTTTTTACTTAATGTTAAATTATTGCTTGCTGTCCCGATGCTATCTGCGCGACCAATGATTTCAATAGTATAGGTTGGATGTGCTTTTAAATAATCTGTCAAGTTTAAAAGTTCAGTAACCGATTTTTCGTTTAAGGAGGCTTCATTAGTTTCAAAAACTAAGTTATCAATAGTAAATGCTTTATTATCATCGATATTACAATCACTAAATTTATTTTGAGTAAACGTTATAGTATTGCATTTACATTCATTAGTATCTTGTATGGCAATTAAACTAACATCATCAATGTAATAACATAAATAATCAAATCCTTCAAATTTTATATTTCTAGATATTTTTAGTTTGTGAGCATAATTAAATAAACCAAGGATTAGAAATTCCTCTCCCCCTTTTGCTTTATAGGTGGAAGATATTTGATTCCATCCATTAATTTTAAAATCACCATTTGTTGCAATAATCTTTTTAAAAGGTACATTTTTTATACAAGTATATGTGTTTTGATGGATTTCAGAATTTGACAGCGCAAAATCAACTTCATTACTAGTATAATATCCTTTATTGTTAGGGCTAATGAAGAGTGATAGGCAATAGGTTTGGTTTTTTACTAATTTTTGATTCAATTTTACTTGTACGTATTCAAAAACTGGCTTTTGACAAATAAAAGATGCATAGGCAATGCCAGAGTGTGGTTCTTGGCAGCCCATTCTGTTAATAGGTGCTCCATAAGCACCTTGCCTTTTTGAAGTGTAATAATCGGGGCTTCCCTGCGATGGAGAGTTCCAAAAATCGCAAGTAAAATTATTGCCAGGATCTAATATAATTGATGTGTCGTTAATTGCATCTTCAAAACTTGGATTATTAATTAAGTTTTGAGCATTTAATTGTATTAATGGGAGAATTGTAATAAGTATAAAAGTTAATTTTCTCACTAATGGATGACGTAAATTGTTATTTTGGTATTCTGTTTTTTTTGTAAATCTAAAAATATAATTATAGTTTTCTATAAAAGTTACAATTATAAAATGTGTCTATTTCTCAAATCCTACTTCTCAAATCTAAAATCTATTATCTTTGAGCCCTCATGAGTAAGATTAAGAAAAATATTTTTGTAGAAAATGCTGAGATTGTAGATATCTCGTCGGAAGGTAAATCAGTTGCCAAAGTGGATGGCATGGTAATTTTTGTGGATGGTGGCGTGCCTGGCGACGTGGCTGATGTGATGATTACCCGAAAAAAAAATAATTATGCTGAAGGGCATGTTGTTACTTTAAAAACGGCTTCTCCTAATAGATTAGAACCTAAATGCGAACATTTTGGTAATTGTGGTGGTTGTAAGTGGCAACACATGAATTACGAAACTCAATTGTTTTTTAAAGAAAAAACAGTAGCCGATGCTTTAACGCGTATTGGCCATTTAGATATTTCGACGCTTAAGCCCATTTTTGCAAATAAGGAAAGTTATTTTTACCGTAATAAATTAGAGTTTTCGTTTTCGGATAAAAAATGGTTAACCAATGATGAGGTAAAGAGTGGGGTAGAGATTGATAACCGTAATGCTTTAGGATTTCATATTCCCAAAATGTTTGATAAAATATTAGACATTAAAAATTGCTATTTACAAGAAGAACCGTCAAATTCAATTCGTAACGAAATACGTGATTTTGCAAATAAAAATGGATTAACTTTTTTTGGAGTTAGAGCCAAAACAGGGTTATTGAGAACTTTAATGATTCGTTCGTCGAGCAATGGGGAGTTAATGGTATTGATTCAATTTTTTGAAAATCAACCAGAAAATATCGAGCTGTTATTAAATCATTTAAAAACGAAGTTCCCACAAATCACATCTTTACAATTTGTAATTAATCAAAAGGGTAACGATACTTTACAAGATTTAGATATTATTACCTTTTATGGTCGCGATCATATTTTTGAAGAAATGGAGGGATTGAAATTTAAAATTTCTGCTAAGTCGTTTTATCAAACCAACTCGCCACAGGCTTATGAATTATATAAAATTACTCGTGATTTATGTGGTTTAACTGGCAACGAAGTGGTTTACGATTTATACACGGGTACAGGAACTATTGCCAACTTTGTGGCTAAAAAAGCCAAGCAGGTTGTTGGAGTAGAGTACGTTGAAGATGCAGTTATTGATGCTAAAAACAATTCAGAGTTTAATGGTATCAGCAATACTTTGTTTTATGCTGGTGATATGAAAGATGTATTAAATGAGGCTTTTATTACAAAACATGGTAAACCAGATGTTATTATTACAGACCCTCCTCGTGCAGGCATGCATGAGGATGTTGTTAGGGTTCTTTTAAAAGCTGCTCCTAAAAAAATAGTGTATGTGAGCTGTAATCCTGCTACTCAAGCTCGTGATTTAGCCATGATGATGGAACAATATGAAATTAAAGAAATACAGCCAGTGGATATGTTCCCACAAACTGCTCATGTTGAGAATGTGGTATTGTTGGAAAGTAAATCGTCATTACCAATGAGATAGGTTTTGTTGAAATAAAAAATAGTTTTTTTTATCTTTCATGTAACCATTTTACACAAATAGAGGTTTAATGATATAGATACTAACTTTTAATTTAAATAAATATGACAGCTACATTTGAAACCATTGCTAAAGAAAAAATTGAAACATTAAAGTTTCCTAATGATGAGGTTTTAAAAGATAAAGATTTAATTAAGGAACGAGAATTTGAGTTAAACAGAGCTTTGGCTTTGGGTAATTTGGAACATACTAAAATTAAAATTTATTTTGAAGATGATAAATCTCGTAAATTAGTAGAAACTACAGTTTGGGGTGTAACCGACAAACGAGTAATATTAAAAAAAGGAGTCGTTATTCCAATTAATCGAGTTCATAAAATTTCACTTTAAATTTTTCTAACTTATTAAAAAAATTCCGCTGAGTATAAAAGGCGGGATTTTTATGTTTGACACAAAGTATATTTTATTTGCTTATGAATTAAAAAAACACATGTCTTTTATTATAATGATAAATGCAGCAATTAAATAAATTACTACTTTAGTAACTTTTTGTTAAAACTTTTTAGTGAAAATTAAGAAAAGAATTATTTCTTATAAAAACGAAGATAAAATTAAATGAAATTATTAGTACGTCCTCCTCAATTATTGCGTAGCTTATATAAGGGCTCTTTGTGGCGTATGGATAAAAAAGAGGCTATTATTTATTTAACTTTTGATGATGGTCCTATACCAGAGTTAACACCTTGGGTTTTAGACATTTTAAAAGAATATGATGTAAAGGCCACTTTTTTTTGTGTAGGGGATAATATTGCTAAAAACCCAACTATTTTTGACCGTATTTTGGAAGAAGGCCATCAAATTGGTAATCATACTTATAATCATGTAAAAGGTTGGGAATTAACAAATGCAAATTATCTAGATAATGTTGAAAAATGCCAAATTTTAACCAAAACTAATTTGTTTAGACCTCCTTATGGTAGAATTAAAAAGAATCAGTTTAAGGCGATTAACAAGGATTATAAAGTGGTTTTTTGGGATGTTTTAAGTTATGATTACGATAAAATGACTTCTCCTAAAAAATGTTTATATAATAGTATCAAATATACTAGAAATGGGAGCGTGATTGTTTTTCATGACAATATTAAAGCACAAAAAAATTTAAAATTCGCTCTTCCTCAATATATCGAACATTTTTTGAAATTAAATTATAAATTTGCAGTTCTTTAATAAATTAAAAATGAAACCAGCGTACTATATTTTATTTCTTTTAGCATTAGGAATGTTTTCATGTGAGACGAGAACTCCTGAAAAAACTGAAACTTTTAAGGTTTGGGGTAATTGTGAAAAATGTAAAGTTACTATTGAGGCGGCTTGTAATGTTGATGGTGTTACAGAAAAAAATTGGAATGTAGAGTCTACCTTAATGACTGTTAAATTTGATACTACTAAAATCACTTTAAATCGTATCGAAGAATTAATTGCAAAAGCTGGTTATGATAACGATGGTTATTATGGAGATGATTATGTTTATGGTAAATTAGAGTCATGTTGTCAATACGAGCGTAAATCGTTTGAATTAAAATAAATCTCAAATCTTATTTTTTATTAGTAATTTAATGTGGTTGATTTAAACTTCAGTTTCGTCGCATGAATTATTTTAAGATGTTATTTTGGTTTCAAAATGTAGTAATTATGCTGCTAGTGTCATGTACATCTCAAAAAGTTAATCAAAAAAGTACCGATCGCCTTTACAAAAAAGAAAATAATGAGCTAATTGCTAAATATGCTATTTACCATATTAATGACAGTATAAGCCAATTGTTTTACGATATTTCAAACGATTTTTTATTGTATAAAAAAACAGATACGAGCACTTCTTTTTATAGCAATGTTAAGCTATTACTAAAAGTAAGTTCAGAAGATAATCTTGGATTAATTCTAGATACAACGTCGGTTATAATTTTAGATAAACAAACAGATGCTATTGTAAAATATTTAAAAGGAGATGTTTTATTTAAACTAAAAAAAGGTTCGAGTTATTACATTGATATCAACGTGATTGATATTAATAAAAAAACAATTTATACGCATAGTGAGTATTCAAACAAAACGTCAGTAGAAACACGCCAAAATTTTTCAATAACGAATGCCAGAGATGAGATATTGTTCTCTTCTTATTATAAGCCTAATGAAGTTGTGTATGCCAAATCTGTTAGAAATAAAGAAAAATTGTATGAAGTCGATTATTTTAAATCTAATTTTAGATTGGCTTTGCCTCCGTTTTCAATAGAACCTATGCCGCATTATAGTTATAAGCCAGATTCCGTATTTAGACTTTATTTGAAGTATGAAAAATTAGAAATAACGCTTCCGAAAAACGGCTTTTATCATTTAAAAACAAATAATGAAACAAAAGAAGGTGTTACATTTTTTGTTTACGAATCTTCATTTCCTAAAATTAAAAATACCGAGCAAATGATTATGGCAACAAGGTATATCATGGCTAAAAAGGAATATGATAATTGCATGATGGCAGAAGATAAAAAAGCTGCCATAGATAAATTTTGGTTAGATATTAGCGGAAGTAATGAAAGAGCAAAGGAGCTGATTCGTAAATATTATGGAAGAGTTCAAGAAGCTAATAAATTATTTACCAGCTTTCAGGAAGGATGGAAAACAGATAGAGGAATGATTTATTTAGTGTTTGGAGCTCCCAATAAAGTTACTAAAAGAAAAAATGGGGAAGTTTGGACTTATGGAGAAATTGGAAATCCTAATTCAATAGTTTTTCATTTTGTAAAAGTGATCAATCCGTTTACGGATAATGATTATTTTTTAGAGAGGAACGAAATGTTTAAAGCACCTTGGTATCAGGCAGTTGATATGTGGAGGCAGGGAAGAATTTATTTAGATAACTAATTACTCTACTTTATCTTTTTCTAAAACTCTTAATTTAACGGTTTCAACAGTTTGTTTTTTACGTTGAAGTACAGTGATTTCATAACCACCATATTGTCTTTTTTCATTTACACCTGGTATTCTTCCCCATAAAAAGTTAATTAATCCTGAGATGGTTTCATATTTTGGACTTTCTGGTAAAGACATTGGCAAGGATTCATTAACATCGCCAATGCTACTGTGAGCATTTACAATATATTCAGTTTCGCTTTTCTTTTCAACGGTTGGTTTTTCTTCATCATGTTCATCTTGAATTTCACCAACTAATTCTTCAATAATATCTTCCATGGTAACAATACCCGCTGTTGCTCCAAACTCATTGGTAACAATAGCAATTTGCATATGCAGTTTTTGAAAGTCTCTTAATAAATCGTTAATCTTCATGCTCTCTGGTACAAAGTGTGCAGGGCGCATAATGTCTTTTATGGTTCTAAATTTTTTTGAAATTAATTCTTTAAATAAATCTTTGGCATATATTACACCAATAATATTATCAATATCACCTAAGTAAATTGGATATCGAGAAAAACCTTCATCAGAAATTTTTTGAACAATCCCGTCCTTGTCTAAAGCTTCAATGTCAATAGCTGTAACACGGTTTTGTGGCACCATGATTTGTTTTACTAAACGATCATCAAAATCAAATACATTTTGTATTAATTCATTTTCACTTGGTTTAATGGCTCCACCTTCTTCGCTTTCTGTTAGGATTAATCGTAATTCTTCTTCAGTATGCACATCTTCTTCACCAACTTTTTTAATGCCAAGCATTCTTAAAAAGAGGTTTGAAGATTGATTTAATAACCAAATAAACGGAGCAAATATAAAGTAAAAAATACGCATGGGCCATGAAATGAATAAGGTCATTTCTAATGGATATTTGATGCCAAACATTTTTGGTACTTGTTCGCCAATAGTAATATGAAAAAAAGTGATTAATGTAAAGGCAATTGGAACAGTAACAACATGAGGATTAACTGTTACGTTCATATTATTAAAAAATGACCCAACAATTTGACTCATCACATGCTCTCCAAAGGCACCTAATCCTAAACTAGCTAATGTAATACCTAATTGAGTAGCAGATAAATAAGAGTCTAATTTTTGAACTAATTGTTGAGCAACTTTCGCTCTTTTACTTCCTTTTTGAGTTAATAAATCTATTTGTGATGAACGAACTTTAACCAAAGCAAATTCAGCTGCTACGAAAAAACCATTCAGTAAAACTAGTAAAAAGGTAAGAAATAAGTCTGCTAACATATATGAGTAATAACCTTATACAAATATAGCAATAGAATTGGAGATTTTAAAAACGAATGTGATATGATACTATTTTAGCTTTTTAGCCAATTCAGCTTCTTTATGAGAAATAACTTGTTTTAAAAGCTCAATTTCTTCCATTAATTTTTGAGGACTTGATTCTTCTTCATCATTCCATAACTTATTGGTGAAAAAAGGTTTTTCGTTATAGTTGATTTTAATATTATGATCTCTGAAGAAACTGTATAATGGAACTTTTAAATTTTTAGAAATATCTTCAAGATATCTTAATTCAAGAGTTTTGTTAGCTAATCCTTCTTCTAACTGTTCTTCAGAAAGATTTAGGTAATCAGCAAGCTGTTTAAATGTATAGTTCTCTTTAATTAATACGTCATCAATTTTACTTCTTAAAGCGTTCATTGTACTAAATTACAAATTTTAATAATATAAAGTAATACAATATTAAAATTCAAATGAACTATCTAAAAATCACTAATCTATTAGCATCTAGTTTTATAAAAATAAAGAGCAATATTGTAAATGACCAAAGTGATGAACCTCCGTAACTAAAAAATGGCAGAGGTATACCAATTACAGGCATTAAACCAATTGTCATGCCAACATTGATAGCTAAGTGAAAAAAGAGTACTGAAGCAACACCATATCCATAAATTCGGCTAAATGGAGATCTTTGCCTTTCGGCCATAAAAATGACTCTAATAATTAAAAAAAGCTCCAATATAATAACTATACTAGTTCCTACAAATCCCCATTCTTCGCCTACTGTGCAAAAAATAAAATCCGTGTCTTGTTCAGGCACAAAATCATATTTTGTTTGAGTACCTTGCAAATAACCCTTACCCCAAAAGCCACCAGAACCAATAGCAATTTTAGCTTGATTAACATTGTAACCCTCTTTTTTTAAGTTAACAGTTCCTCTTCCTAATAACACATCAATTCTAGTTTTTTGATGTTCTTCTAAATTATTATATACGTAATTTGTTCCTAATACAACGCCGCTGGCTGATGCAAATACAATAGATATGATAATTAAGTTTTTTTTGGAGCGCTTAATAAATAAAAAGGCAAGAGCAGCAATAATTCCTATGGCAATAATTAATGTTTGCGATTCGATAACTAAGGATAAAACAAATAACAGTGCAGAAATTAATCCAAAAATTAAAAAATTTACTGATAAGCCTTCTCTGTATAATGTAATGATAAATGCAATAAACACTAATGCTAAACCTGTTTCGTCTTGTAAAATTTTAATAATTATTAACGGCATTCCTAAAATAATGACCGCAAAAATGGTGTTTTTGTAATTTTTGATTAAATCGGATATTCTGTTTCTTCGATAGGTTTCAACTTTAATGTTAACATTACTTAAACATTTAGATAAGGCTAAATTAGTGGCAAATTTCATAAACTCAGCAGGTTGTATGCCAAAAGAACCAAATCGAAACCATGAACGACTACCTTTAACTTCTCTTCCTAAGTAAGGTACTGCAATACATGCAAGTAAAAGGAATGCGTAGAAAAAATACGCAAAAACAGTATAAAAACCAGCATCAATTATTAAAATAAAAGCGGCAATAAAAAATGCACTGCCAATCCAAATTAATTGCATTCCGTATTTTTGAGAAGTGTCAAAAATATTTTGATGTTCTTCGTTATAAACTGCTGCATAGATATTTAACCAACCCATAAACACTAAAAGCGCATAAGTCATCACGGTAATTTTATCTATACCATAAAATAAACTATATTCTTGTTTTCTCAATGTCCTTTTTTCTTTTTAGGAGTAGTAGTTTGTTTACCTAATAAATTTTTTCCGCCAATTAAATCCGCTTCCATCATTCGTTTTTCCATTTCACGACGTGTTACTTTTCCTGTTAAGTATTTTTCGATCATTAAACTAACAATAGGAGCGGCCCAAGCTCCTCCAAAACCTGCATTTTCTACAAAACACACCATGGCTATTTTTGGATTATCTCTTGGCGCAAATGCCGAAAATACGGCGTGATCTTTACCATGAGGATTTTCGGCAGTTCCTGTTTTCCCACAAGCTATGATACCAGGAATTTTTGAAGCAGTTGCTGTTCCGGCATCAAAACATTTTTGCATTCCGTCCAAAACATTGTCGTATGCTACTTGATTTTGCACATAAGTAAAATGTTTTTCTTTAAATCTTGAGTCTAATTTTTTTTCGATACCAACTCCTTTAATACAATGAGGCGTATAAAAATAACCTCTATTGGCAATGGAAGCAACTACGTTTACCATTTGCAAGGGGACTAAGGTTAACTCTGCTTGTCCAATACCTAAGGAAACAACGGTGTTACTCCTCCAATGATTTTTTCCAAATATTTTATTGTAATATTCAACTGAAGGAACATTACCTGGTTTATCAAATGGTAAATCGGTTCCTAATTTTGTATTTGGTCCAAAAGAACGAACGGCATCACGCCAATGATTATAACCATCTTCAAAATTTGGATACTTTTTTTGATCTACAATTTCTCTAAAAACGTAACTATAATAGGAATTACAAGATGTTGCAATTGAGCCAGGTAAATCTGTTGAAGGATGAGGATGGCATTTTGGGTGACCGCCCATTGGTGGATAGCCGCCATGACATGGAAAAACAGTAGAGCGTGAAATTAATCCATCTTGTTGTGCAATTAAGGCATCAATTAATTTAAAGGTTGAGCCAGGAGGATACATGGCCGTAAGTGCTCTATTAAATAGGGGTAAGTTTAGCGAATCGTAATATAATTTAGTATAATTTCTTGAGCGTTCTTTTCCACCAACTAATAAATTTGGATCATAACTAGGGCTAGAAATGAGACATAGTATTTCTCCAGTGCTTGGTTCTATTGCTACAATAGCACCTTTTTTTCCATTCATTAACTTTTCGCCATACTCTTGTAATTCAATATCAATGCTACTAAATAATGGCTTACCAGCAATTGCCGATGTATCATATAATCCATTCATATAACGTCCTTTTGTTTTGTTATGAACGTCAACCATGACAATTTGCTTTCCTTTTACTCCACGCAATTCTACCTCATATGATTTTTCTATTCCACTAATGCCAATATAATCACCTTCGATATAATAATTATCTTTTGCCGCTTTTTCTTTTGTAACCTCACCTACATAACCTAATAAATGCGCTGCAATTGGTTTTGGATATCTCCTAACCGTTCTGGATTGAATATCAAAACCCTTGAAACGGTATAGTTTTTCTTGAAGGGCAGCGGAAACTTTATTAGATAATTGTTTTTCGAAAACACTTTCTTTACGCGGAGAGTTTGGTGCTTGACAAGCCTTTTTCATTTTACGTAAAAATTCTTCTTTAGTAATTTTTAAAATTTGGCATAAAGCAATAGTATCACAGTCTTTGGCTAATTTTGGAGTTACTAATAAATCATATGATAATACATTTTGCACTAATAGTTTGCCATTTCGGTCGTATATGTAGCCTCGCAAAGGGTATTCGGTTCTATTTCTAAAGGCATTATTTCTGGCATCTAATTTATATTTGTCATCTACGATTTGAATATAAAATAAACGGCACATGTAAATGATGGCTACTACGATAAAAAAGCCACTTATGATATATTTTCTGTCTGCTAAGTGAGAATTATTGATCATTATTTGTTTCTATCTGTTTTGTAAAATAAAAAATGAACAATGTAAACGAAACAAAACGTGCCAATTGTACTTAACAACACCCTTAATAGAGTAGTGAAAAATTCACTGAATCTGAATATTTCTAAGTAAAATAAAAATAAGTGATGTATAAAAATAATGATAGCTGAATAGGTAATAAACCATAATGATCCCATTGAGTCAATATTTGGAATTAATCCTGTATCATATCCTTCTCTAGGAGATAACAATTTTAAAATATAATACCTTACAAAACCAATTAATGTGCAAGCCGCAGCATGCATTCCGGCTGTATCATAAAATATATCAATTACTAAACCTATAAAAAAAGAAAGTGCTAAAACGGTAAATTTTGGAGTTTCAAAAGGTAATAATAATATATATATGACGTATGGGAATAAAATTATATACGACCCCAAACGAATATTTTGAACGATTAGAACTTGTAAAAGAACTAATAATATAAAATGAATACTTATTTTAATTATATTATTTATCACTTTGTACCTGCGATTTAATTTCTAAACTATCTCTCTCTGTTTTATAATTGTATTTAATAATTGAAACGTGATTTACTTTTTTTAAATCAGCACTCAATTTAACTTTTACTGTATAATAAGTTTCATTTGTTCTTTGTTCAAAGTTTTCTACAGTTCCTACCATAATTCCTTCTGGAAAAATACTAGATAATGAACTAGTAATTACCGTGTCGCCTTTTTTAATTTTGGCATGTGTAGGTATATCTGTTAAGTTTGAAAAACGATAATCTGAACCATCCCAAATCAAAGGTCCGTAGGTGCCATCCTTTTTTAACTGACAATTTACTCTAACGTCTTTGTGAAGAATAGACATGGCTGATGAAAAATTTTCAGACACATCTTTTATAATTCCAATAATTCCATCACTAGTAATAACAGCCATATCATGAGTTACTCCTTGAGCTTCGCCAACGTTTAGTGTTAAGTAGTTGTTACGTTTATTAACTGAACTATTAATCACTTTACCACTCATGAATTCATATTCTTGT
>JBEIPP010000163.1:0-7094 GCA_040376995.1 Flavobacteriales bacterium | reverse complement strand
TTAGGGCAATCTGCTACTAAAATTGTAATTAAGCGTAACGTATTAAGTAAATATAAAATTGACCGTATAATTGTAGATATATATGATTAAGAGATTTGTGAAGATGACCTTTAAAGCAGATTCTATTGAGCGTTTTAAAGATATTTTTAAAGCCAGTAAAGATTTAATAGCAGCAATGGAAGGTTGCCAGCATGTTGAATTGTTGCAAGATATCAATAATCCTTGTGTGTTTTTTACATTAAGTATTTGGGACGATCCTAAATATCTAGAAGCATATCGTCAATCCGAATTATTTGAAGGAGTGTGGGCTAAAACAAAAGTTTTGTTTGATGCCAAGCCAGAAGCATGGAGCGTTAAAGTTCAGTAAAAAATCAATTCGTATATTCGTTCTAAAATTCTAAGCAAATAACATGATTACTTACGCTATATTATTTTTAACTATTGGATTTTCGGTTTATACCATGAATAATCCAGAGGTAAAATATAAATACATTTTCCATCCTTATTCTATTAATCATTATAATCAGCATTATCGTTTTTTATCACATGCTTTTTTGCACGGAGATTATCTGCATTTAGCATTTAACATGTATGCTTTATGGATGTTTGGACCTATTGTTGAAAAACAAGTATTGCCTTTATTATTAGGTAGTTTGGGTGAACCAAATGCTAAATTAGGAATGGCATTTTATATTTTATTATATACAGGTGCTATTTACGCCTCTTCCATTTCTGAATATTTTAAAAACAAAAACAATACGCATTATACATCTTTAGGAGCGAGTGGTGCAGTCAATGCTTTAATCTTTAGTTTCATTACATGTTCTCCGATGTCGCAATTAGGGTTCTTTTTTATTCCTATGCCAGCTTTTGTTTTTGGAATTTTATATTTAGGTATTAGTTATTACTTAAGTAAGCGCCGCACTGGAAGCGATTCGGTTGATAGAATAGGACATGAAGCTCATTTTTGGGGTGCGATATTTGGTATTTTATTCACTTTAATTTTAGGATTATTAAATCAAGAAGTTTATTTTAGATTAATAAAAGGACAATAACATGAAGGTTACTTTTTTGGGCACAGGCACTTCTCAAGGCGTTCCAATTATTTGTTGCGAATGCGCTGTGTGTCGATCTCAAAACCCAAAAGATAATCGTTTAAGAAGTTCTATTTTAATTGAAAGTGATACTACTAAGGTAGTGATTGACTCAGGTCCTGATTTCAGACAACAAATGTTGCGTCAAAAAATTAAAACTTTGGACGCCGTTGTTTTTACTCACGAACATAAAGATCATATTGCAGGCTTGGATGAAGTGAAAGCTTTCAATTTTTTTAATAAAATGCGAATGCCTGTTTATGCTTCAGATCGCGTGCAAGAAGCATTAAAACGAGAATTTGCCTATATTTTTTCTGAAGATAAATATCCAGGAATTCCAGAGATTGATGTCTTTACTGTTACAGATGAACTTGTTAAGATTAAGGATATTGAATTATTACCGATTGATGTGATACATTATCGTTTACCTGTAAAAGCGTATCGTGTAAAAGATTTTACCTATATCACAGATGCCAATTATATTTCGGAAGAAGAAAAACAAAAAATAAAAGGCTCTAAAATTATTGTAATTAATGCTCTTCGAAGAGAAGAACACGTGTCGCATTTTACCTTTCAACAAGCCATTGATTTAATGCAAGAATTGAAACCGGAAAAAGCTTATTTTACTCATATATCTCATCAATTAGGACTTCATGATGAAGTTTCAAAAGAATTACCTTCTTTTATTGAATTGGCCTATGATGGTTTGCAAATTGAGATTTAATTTTATTTTTCCTCCTCATTTTGTTCAAAAATCCATGAATTGTTAATTTGTTATTGGCTCAACTTTACATGATAATAGTAAATTTGAAGGCTTAATAAAAACAACCCGTAACAATTTATTTATGATCAAAGCAGATGTATTACTTGGCCTACAATGGGGCGACGAAGGAAAAGGTAAAATTGTTGATGTTTTAACTCCTAAATACGATATTATTGCTCGTTTCCAAGGTGGCCCAAATGCAGGGCATACTTTAGAGTTCAACGGTATTAAACACGTTTTACATACTATACCAAGTGGTATTTTTCATCCAACAGCTTTAAATGTTATTGGTAATGGTGTAGTAATTGACCCTGTTATTTTTAAAAAAGAAATTGATGCCTTAACAGCATTAGGTGTTGATTTTGCTAAAAAATTAGTAATTAGTAAACGCGCTCATTTAATTTTACCGACCCATCGTTTAATTGATGCTGCTAGCGAAGCTGCTAAAGGAAAAGATAAAATTGGCTCTACTTTAAAAGGTATTGGTCCAACTTATATGGATAAAACTGGACGTAATGGTTTACGCGTTGGTGATATTGAAAGCCCTAATTTTAAAGCTAAATACAATGCTTTAGTTGAAAAACATAAACAAATCCTTGATTTCCATAAATATGAATATAATTTGGCAGAATTAGAACCAACTTGGTTTGCTGCTATTGAGGAATTAAAGAAATTGAAATTTATTGATACAGAACATTTTATTAATGACGCTATTAAAAAAGGTCAAAAAATATTAGCCGAAGGCGCTCAAGGGTCCTTATTAGATATTGATTTTGGGTCTTATCCATTTGTGACATCATCAAACACAATTTGTGCTGGTGCTTGTAACGGATTAGGTATTGCACCAAATCGAATTGGAAATGTAATCGGTATTTTTAAAGCATACTGTACTCGTGTTGGAAGCGGACCTTTTCCAACTGAATTAGATAATGAAGTAGGAGAGAAGATTCGTCAAATTGGCCGTGAGTTTGGAGCTACAACAGGACGTGCTCGTCGTTGTGGATGGTTAGATATTCCAGCTTTAAAATATGCTATTGCTATTAATGGTGTTACTGAATTAATGATGATGAAAGCAGATGTTTTATCTGATTTTGATACTTTAGAAGTATGTACTCACTATATGCATAAAGGCGAGAAAATTGATTATTTACCATTTAGTATTGATCCAGCTGACGTTACGCCTGTTTATGAAACAGTTAAAGGTTGGGCTGAAGATTTAACTAAAATGACTTCGAAAGATACTTTGCCAAAAACATTACTTGATTATGTAAAATATATTGAAAAATTGGTAGAAGTGCCAATTAGTATTGTTTCTATAGGCCCTGATAGAACACAAACTATTTTTATGTAGTAATATAAATACTGAAAAAAGAAATTTAAAAGGATGATTACGAATCAAATACGAATTTACTGATTTGAGTGCGGTTTATCATAAATTCGTACATTCGTAAAAATTCGTAATCAACTAGGAATAAAAAATTAAACCAGTGAAGCCAAGAGTTTTATTAGAAAATAAACAATTAGAAGTTACTCTTACTCGACTTTGCTATCAATTAATTGAAGTTCATAATGATTTTAGTAATACCGTTATCATTGGCTTGCAGCCTCGTGGTATATATTTAGCACACCGTATTCAAAAATTACTAGAAGGTATTTTAAAGAAAAAAGTGAACTGTGGTGATTTGGATATTACCTTTTACCGTGATGATTTTCGTAAAAAGGAATTAATTCCTAATAGAACCAACATTGATTTTATAATAGAAGACAAGAATGTGATTTTAGTAGATGATGTGTTATTTACTGGAAGAACCATTCGTGCCGGTTTAGATGCGATGTTAGCTTTTGGCCGACCAAATGATGTAGAGTTATTGGTTTTAGTAGATAGAAGATTTAGCCGACATGTACCAATTCAAGCAAAATATACAGGACTGGTGATTGATTCGATTGAAACACAAAATGTAAAAGTGGAGTGGACCGAAACAGATAAAAAAGACAGAGTAACTTTGATAGACAAATAGAGACTAAAAAGATTAAAGAGACAGAAAACGAACTACTAGCAAACATTGATTCGTATATTCTTAAAAGATTCGTATAAATTCTAATCAAACAATGAGACCACAAAAAAAAGATTATATCCCATATTTCGAATATTACATCAATCTTATTCCTGAAGGTGATATTATTTCCGCATTAAAAACCAATCACCAAACTATACTAGATTTTATTGAAGATATTCCTCGCCAGAAGTTAAATTACTTTTACGATGAAGGTAAATGGACAGTAAAACAAGTGATTAATCACATTATAGATACAGAGCGTATTTTGAGTTACAGAGCTTTGCGTTTTGCAAGAGGCGATAACCAAAAAGTGTTAGCATTTGATGAAAATTTATATGCAGCCAACGCAAATTTAACCAATACAAATATTCAATTATTAGCTGATGAGTTTGATTCGGTTAGACTATCTAATATTTTGTTATTCAAACAGTTATCGGATAAAGAATTGGTATTAAAAGGTCAAATGGCATCTGGCGAAGCAAATGTGTTATCACTTGGTTATTTTTTATGCGGTCATGCACAACATCATATAAACGTTATTAAAGAAAGATATTTATAAAACATGAGCAACTTAAGCGTCAATCATCTATTAGGAATAAAATATATCACTAAAAATGATATTCAATTAATTTTAGATACCGCTACAAATTTTAAAGAAGTTTTAAATCGTCCAATTAAAAAAGTACCTTCTTTAAGAGATTTAACTGTTGCTAATTTATTTTTCGAAAACTCTACTCGTACTCGTTTATCTTTTGAATTAGCTCAAAAACGCTTAAGCGCTGATGTGGTTAATTTCTCAGCATCATCTTCGTCTGTAAAAAAAGGAGAAACCTTAATTGATACAGTAAATAATATACTAGCCATGAAAGTGGATATGGTGGTGATGCGACATTCAAGTGCTGGTGCTGCTGAATTTTTATCGAAGAAAGTAAATGCTAAAATAGTAAATGCTGGTGATGGTGCTCATGAACATCCAACTCAAGCATTACTAGATGCTTTTTCTATGAAAGAAAAATTAGGAGATTTAAAAGGAAAGAAGATTGCGATTGTTGGTGATATTTTACATTCACGTGTAGCATTATCTAATATATTTTGTTTGCAAAAACTTGGCGCAGAAGTTAAAGTGTGTGGCCCTAAAACATTGATCCCTAAATATATAGAAAACTTAGGAGTAAAAGTAGAAACGGACTTACGTAAAACATTAGAATGGTGTGATGTGGCAAATATGCTACGTATTCAATTAGAAAGACAAGACATTAAATTTTTCCCATCTATAAGAGAATACACGATGTTATATGGTTTAGATAAAACCTTATTAGATTCCTTATCTAAAAAAATCGTGATTATGCACCCAGGACCCATTAATAGAGGAGTTGAAATAACTAGCGAGGTAGCAGATAGCGACCAATCTATAATTTTAGATCAAGTAGAAAATGGTGTAGCAGTTCGTATGGCAGTTATGTTTTTATTGGCCGGCCGTCAATAAAATTTAAATCAATATCATGTCAGTACAAACCTTCGAATTATTAATATTAGGAAGTAGTGCTGCCACTCCTACGGTTAACCGAAATCCAACCTCACAGTTATTAAATATTTCTGAACGTTATTTTTTAATTGATTGTGGAGAAGGTACTCAAATGCAAATGAGAAAATATAAAACTCGTTTCCAAAATATTAATCATGTGTTTATTAGTCATTTACATGGCGACCATTTTTATGGATTACCTGGTTTTTTGGCAAGTATGCATTTATTAGGTCGTAAAAACGAACTAACTATTTATGGACCAAAGGAACTTGAAGAAATTATTTCGATGGTTCATAAGCATTCAGATACCTATTTAAATTATCCCATAAAGTTTATACATACTCAAAATACAACCAAACAATTGTTGTTTGAAGATGATAAAGTAGAAGTCTACAGTTTTCCACTAAAACACCGTATTGCAACTACTGGTTTTTTATTTAAAGAAAAACCGTTGCCTCGAAATATTGACAAGTATAAATTAGAAAAAATGAATGTTTCCTTTGCCGAAATTCATAAATTAAAACTAGGGTTGGATGCCATTGATAATAATGGAAATACCATTAAAAATAGTGATTTAACCTTAGATCCACCTAATACCAGAAGTTTTGCATTTTGTAGCGATACTAAATTTTTTGAAGAATTAGCAAATGATATAAAAGATGTGGATTTATTATATCACGAATCTACATTTTTAGAAGATAAAAAAGATAGAGCTAAACAAACCTTTCATAGCACCGCTAAACAAGCTGCAGAAATAGCAGTGTTATCTAACGCTAAAAAATTAGTTTTAGGACATTTTTCTGCTCGGTATGGTAATCTAGATGAGTTTTTAATTGAAGCTAAAGGTATTTTCTCTAACACTGAATTAGCTATCGAGGGTAGTTTATTTTCTGTTTGATTTTTTATAACTAACGATGTATTGTGAATTAAATTTTGAAAGATAAATTTTGTAATTCCGATATGAACCGTATCTTTGTTTAAAATTAATCTAAATAAGATATTTTAATAATGATATCAGTACTTATAGCCGATAATAACTATTTAAGCAGATTAGGGCTTTATACATTATTAAGCTCTTCGGCTAATTTTGAAGTAGATTATACCGAAGACGACAATTTTGAAAATTTAATCGCTTGTATTAAAAAAAATAAGCCAAGAATTTTAGTATTAGATTTTCAATCTTTAAACATAAATTCTAAGCAAATTTCTATAATTACCAAAACGTTTAAACGCCTTCAGGTATTGGCTATTACGGATTATATGAGTCGAGTAGAAATGCAAGCGGCTTTAGATTCAGGTGTAAGAAGTTATTTATTAAAAGAGTGTGATAAAGAAGAAATTATTGAAGCTTTACATGCTACACATAATGGAGAACGTTTCTTGTGCGGTAAGGTGGCTTATTTCCTAGCAAATTCTCAAGAATTAGAGATTATACGTCCTGAGTTAGAAAAGGTTTCTTGTCAAGGCTTAGGAATTACTGATAGAGAGTTGGATATTATTCGTTTAATTTCTGAAGGTTTATCTAATAAATTAATTGCTGATAGATTAGAACTAAGTACACATACTGTAAATACACATCGTAAAAATATTATGGCTAAGTTAGGAATTCCTAATACTGCTGGAATAGTTATGTTTGCAGTTAAAAATAAATTATT
>JBEIPP010000007.1:0-36803 GCA_040376995.1 Flavobacteriales bacterium | reverse complement strand
GGAATCGTAATGAGAGTTGAAAGCTTAATAAAACAGACACTTTTTTGACTGAAGCATAGTAACCACTATGATGAAGGAGAAAAAGTGGCAAAGCGTTCTGTTTTGAAGAGGTTTCAGCTCGTAATAGATTTTCTAATGCGAAATCTGGGTTTAAATGGATGAGCAGGTATTACTCGATCATCTCGATCGTTAGTTAAATCAACGTAGCTGGATAGTTTACATGTTTCACATTAAACCTCTTTCATAATTCACTAATTTCTATTGATAAGATTTTTTGCAATTCAATAAAATTTATGATCCTCCAATCATTTATAAGAATCTTTTACCTTAATGTTATCGCAAGTATCTGTTTGATTAACTATTTAGAATCAGGATAGACCATCTGACTATATGTATTTGAACAAAAACATGTGAATAGAAGACAAATTAAGATAACTTTTAATACTTTCATATTATTTACTTTTGTTAAAAGAATGAAAACGGATACAAATAAATACACTAAAGAAGTAGAAAATACACTAAACCGCTTATCATTAAATAATGACAAACAAAAAGCCGAAAAATTAAAAAAATATATAGGCACTAATCTAAATGTACTGGGCTTAATAAGTAAAACACAAGTAAATGCTCATAAAAAAGGCTTTAGTTTTTATAGCAACCAGAAGGAAGAAACTTTTTTAATTCTAAATACTATCTATCAACAAAGCGATATATTTGAAGCAAAAAACATTGCTTTTATTTTTTTAGATAAAAATCACAAACACATTACGCTTCAAACACAATTAAACATATTACCAAAATGGGTAAAACATATAGATAATTGGGCTCATTCAGACAACTTATCAAAATACCTCTCTAAGTTAGTTGAAGATGAAAGTACTAATGAGAAAATGTTATCCATTATAAAAAAATGGAATAGTTCAAAAAACTTATGGGAACGAAGGCAATCTTTAATCTCATTATTTTATTACGCGAGAACAAAAAACAAACATGTTAGTTTTGAATTGACTCAAGAATTAGTATCACCACTTATAAACGACCAAGAGTATTATGTTCAAAAAGCAGTTGGTTGGACATTACGAGAAAGTTTCAATGTATATCCTAAACAAACCTATACATTTATAGAACATAACATTAAAAATATAAGTCCAACAGCTTTTACAACATGCTTAGAGAAAATGACTGAAAAACAAAAGAAGGCTTTAAAAGAAAAACGTAAAAAATAATGAAATACGTATACATATTTGCGTTTTATGTTATTAGTCAATATTTATTGGCTCAAAAAAAAATGACGCCTGAAGAATATATTGCTATTTATAAAGAAGATGCTGTAAAAGAAATGTATTTACATAAAGTTCCTGCATGTATTACTCTTGCACAAGGTATGCTAGAAAGTGGGAACGGCAATAGCCTTTTAGCGAGAAATGCCAACAACCACTTTGGTATTAAATGTCATAAAGAATGGGGAGGAGAAACATATATTATGGACGATGATTCAGCTAACGAATGCTTCAGGAAATACAATAATGTTTTAGAATCATTTAGCGACCATAGTTTATTTTTATTCTCAAGATCAAGGTATTCAGCACTTTTTGAATTAAACATAAATGATTATAAAGGATGGTGTTATGGATTAAAAACAGCAGGTTATGCAACAGATCCTAAATATCCTCAACGATTAATAGATTTAATTGAAAAATATAAATTACAAGAATTAAATGTTATAGAAAATACTCCTAAACAAGATTTACCATCTAGGCATGTTATTAATTCTGATCTATCTATTAGGGAAGTTTATCGGTTTAATCACATTAAATTTGTAATCGCAAAAGAAAATGATTCGTTTTACAAAATTGCTAATGACTTTAATATAGAACTGGATGAAATATTAGAATACAATGATTTGAACAAAGAAGATAAATTAAGTTACGGGCAAAAAATATATATCGAAAAAAAACGAAGAAGAGCTCTTGAACCAATTCATGTAGTTCAAAAAAACGAAACTTTAAAATCAATCTCACAATTACATGGTATTCGACTCAGTTCTATTTGTAAAAAAAACAAACTTAAGCCTAACGAGAAATTAAAAGTAGGAGATGTGTTATACTTGAGACAAAAGAAGAATTCTTGAGTAAATAGTTTAAAACAAATTTATTTCCATTTATATTTTAAAATTATTTTCGTGATTTGTTAAAATCAATCATTTTAACAAATTTATCACGCAAAATATTCATTTTATCTAAAATATCTTACATCTGTAATTTTTTTAATTAAATTCATAGTATATAAAATGATATACTATGGCTAAATCTCATCAAAAAACAACCGTAAAAGGATTAAGGCTTTTTTTTTTCACATGTCTTACATTTACAACTATAACTTATTGGTCGCAAACTACATATTACTCAAAATCTACTGGAAATCTAAACCTTACTAGTACCTGGGGATTAAATACTGATGGAACAGGATCCGCTCCAACAAATTTCACAGCAAATAATAGAATCTATATAATTACCAATAGGACAACCGCAACAATAGGAGGAAATTGGACTGTAAGCGGAACAAATTCAAAAGTTCAAGTTGGAAATTCGAGCACCGCCATAAATTTTACTATACCCATAACGGTTGCTTTAACAGGCACAGTAGATGTAACTAACACTGCAACATTAACATTACTAAACGCAACAATTCCAACTTTTGGAAATCTATCCACAGGCAGCACTGTCAATTATGCTAGAGCAGGCAATCAAACAGTTAGAAATACAGTTTATTATAATTTAATAATAAGTGGAAGTGGTATAAAAAGTCTTGCTAATACAACTAGCACAAGTATTACCAACAGTTTAATTATAAATTCAGGCATTATGTTTGCTTTAAACACATCGAATACTTTAAGCTGCACTATCAATGGCTCTGTAACAGGAACTGGGGCAATCAGAGGTGGTAATAATTCAAATTTAATAATTAACGGCGCTGGTAATCTTGGAACCTTAACATTTTCAACTACATTGTCATTACATAAGTTTTCAGTTAATAGAACTGGTGCTGGTTCTTTAACTTTAGGCAGTAACTTAACAGTAACAAATGCATTTAATCATTCAAATGGAATCATTAATTTAAATGGAAGGTTACTGACCTTAAATAATTCGATTACTTTCCCAGCTTCAATAACTAATGGGGCTTTTACAGGAACATCAACCTCTTCACTAACTATAGGCGGAACAGGAGCAGTTTCAAATTCATTATTTATGACGCAAACTAGTTCAACGACTAAATCAATGAGTTCTATAATTTTAAACAGAGCTGGATCAACTCTTACACTTGGGAATCCTTTAGATATAATTAATGTTATTACGCCAACATCTGGAACAGTTTCCTCAAATGGGAATTTAACTTTAAAAGCTACTTCAGATGGAGTTGTTGCACGTATTGGCATTATTGGGGCGGCAGCAGCCGTAACAGGAAATGTAACTGCTGAATCCTTTGCATCAGGTGGTTTAACAGGTTGGACATTATTGGGAAGTGCAGGAATAACAGGAAGAACATTAGCTGATTGGAATGATGATTTTACAATTACTTGTTCAAGTTGCCCAAATGGTTCTGTTGCAGATGGAGTTCCATTTACTTCCATCACCTCATACAATGAAGCTGCTGGAGGAACATATAGTAATACGGCAAGATATGTAGATGCGACTTCAATTACAAATCCAATTACTCCTGGAAAAGGTTATTGGGTATACTTAGGTAATGCTCCAACTACATCATCAAATATCATTTTTGATGTTACAGGACCAGTTAATCAAGGTAATAAAACTATCAATTTAAGTTATACCCCTACTGGTGGCGGCACAGCAGCTGACTGGGGTTACAATCTAATATCTAACCCATATCCGTCTCCAATAAGTTGGTCGGCACTTAGAGCTACTAGTACACAAAGCGCATCAATTTCAAACGCAATTTATGTTTATAATCCAGATTTAGCAGGATATGCCTCTTTTGTATCCGAGGTAAGTAATCCAGCTGTAGGATCAGGGGGAATAGGTAATATGATTCCAGCGGGACAAGGGTTTTATGTTAAAGTATCTGGCAATGCCACATTAAACCCTAGGGAAGCTAATAAAGCTGCTAGTACTCAAGTTCTGTTAAAAACAAATCAAGCACAAACATCAATAACAAATCCTCAATTAATCAGAATAAAAATTGACGGAGAAAATATGCACAATGAAACAGCCATTTATTTTGATGCTAATGCACATTCCTATTTTGAACCGGAATATGATGCACCTTCTTTAGGTGTTGATTATGGAATGTTAGAAATTACTTCTGATATTAATGATACCTTATACTCTATTAACGGCATTGAAGCATTAACAAACAACATGAGTATTCCCATCAGAGTAACTTCTGGAACAACAGGCTCATACCAAATCTACGCCGATGATTTTCTATCACTACCTTCTGGCGCTTGCCTTACTCTTCATGACAACATAACAAACACAGACCACAATCTTCGTTCAGGACCATATATCTGTTCAATCAATAATACAGAAACAACAAGTAGATTTGTATTGAATATTAATATAAATAACAATATCAGTGTTATAAGCAGTAAAGTAGATCCAAGTTGTTCAAAATCAAGTGATGGATTTATCATAGCAAATTCATCTAGTTTGGGAACATTTGACTATTTCTGGAAAGACTCTACTAATCAAATTATCAAAACAAGCTTAAATAAAACAATAGCCGATACATTGACAAACATTGACAATGGTTATTATAGTGTTGATATTGCTAATTCTGGTTTATGTAGTAATGGCTCCCAAAATTTTCAATTATCAACTCAAAATAACATTACTGCTTTTTTCACACCTTCAACTACTAATGCTGTTTTAGTAAATGATACTACTATTGTCAACTTCAGTAATAGCAGTTTAAATGCTGATTCTTACTATTGGGATTTTGGCAATGGAGATGAGAGTAATCTTACTAGTCCATCAACTATGTATACCGAAAATGGGGATTATGAGGTGATTTTATACGCTATTAACTCTGCTTGTGGCGATACTACAACATACATAACAAATATAAACGTAACAGGTAGTAGTGTTACTACTACAATTAAAGAAATTGAAACTATAGCTTCCAATAATATTTTAATAAACAGAGATAAAGATGGTTACTTTGTACAGTTTAATTTTTCTGAATCTTCTAATGCTCAAATTTCCGTATGGAATATATTAGGAGAAAAAATTTGTGATGACATTTTAATAAAAGATGCAAAAGATAATAAAGTGTATATTTCTACTGGAAGTAATAGAAATAACTTACTTATCATAACAGCGTCTTCGGATAACGGAGAAACTGGATACAGGAAAATAATTAATGATTAAATCATAATCCTAAATAATTTTATTTTCTTTTAAAATTTTTTTTAATCTATCAGTATTCATAGGTTTTTCAATCAATTCTAGCACGTGAGGATTTTCTTTAGACTGCACCTTATCGCCTGGATCAAGAGATGAAGATACAATAACAATTTTACATCTTTCTCTGTGAGATAAAGGGAACTCAGCATAATTTTTCAAAAAATCAAAACCATTCATAATTGGCATATAAATATCTAATAAAATTAAGTTTGGCCATTTATCTAAATCGTTATTTTTTAAATAAAGTAAAGCCTCAGTTGCAAATGTATATTGCAAAATGGAATGTGAAATATTCATCTGCTTAATAAATTCATTATGAATAAATAGATCAAATTTATTATCATCTATAATCATAATTGATATTAATTTGCTCATTGTTTTGCGTTATTAGGAATTACAAGATGAAACGTCGTGCCTATCATTAATTGAGATTTAACATCAACTTTACCGCCGATTTTACTTAACGTTTCCTTCACCAAGTACAGTCCAATTCCTGTACCTTCGGCATTTAGCGCATCTTCGGTTCTAAAAAAAAGCTCAAAAATATTATCTAAAAATTTATTATCAATTCCAATACCATTATCTGAAATCATAATATGTAAATCATCAGCAATCATATTAAGAGTAATGTTAATTTTTTTTATTTCAGAGCTTGGATTTTGATACTTAATGGCATTTGAAATTAAATTTTCTAAAATTATTTTTAACCGAAATGCATCTCCGAAGAATTCGATATGATCGTTGATACTAAGACTAAAGATAATGGAAGGGTTTTGATGCCTAAATGTTTCCCAAATACTATTTACAAATACATCAAATTCTATTCTTTCATTTACTGTTTCAGCACGCGCATTTTTATAATAGCCAATAATTTTTTTAATAAAATCATCTAATTTTAAAATACGTCCTTCAATCATTTTAAAATACTCTTCTGCCACATTCAATTCTGGCAATAATTTGGTTAAATTAATAACTCCCATTATTGAAGTTAAAGGTGCTCTTAAATCGTGTGAAACATTGTATACAAACTTATTAAGTTCATCGTTTGCTTTTTGTAACTCTTCGTTTTTTAATTTCAATTCTAATTGGGAAGTATAAATGGTTACGCAGTTATCGATGGCAATAGACAACTTATCCCAATCCCAAGGCTTTTGAATATACTTACTAATTTTCCCACGATTAATGGCTTCAATTACAACTTCGATATCTGCCTGTCCGGTAATTAATAATCTAATGCAGTCGGGATACAATTTAACAGTTTGTTCCAAAAATTCAACGCCAGTCATTTGTGGCATTCTCTGATCTGAGATAATGATGGGAATATGTACATCTTTTAATAATACAAAAGCTTCATCTACACTAGTAGCAGTATAAATATCATATACTTTTCTAAAATTTGCCCTAAAAGAAACAAGATTTTGTTTCTCATCATCAACATATAATATTTTAATTTTTTCAGACATTATATCACCGGTATGAAATTAATTTTTTTATTCAAAATTAACAGAATTTTCGTTCCAACACCATATTCTGATTCTACAAGAATTTTAGCACCATGACTTTCGATTATGTTAAACACAATCGACATTCCTAAACCAGTTCCTTCGCCAACATCTTTAGTAGTGAAGAATGGATCAAAAATTTTCGCTCTCACTTCTGGGGTCATTCCTATTCCGGTATCTATTATCTCAACTATTACATTTTCTTCTGAAATATAGGTAGAAATCGTTAAAGAATTTTCATCTGCTGAATTCTTTTGTTTGATAGCATATAAGGCATTACTAAATAAATTCATAAATACCTGATTCAGTTTTCCAGGCAAACATTCTATAATAGGAATTTCTGATAGACGTGTTATTATTTTTGTATTCGGTGGAACAGCACTATTTAATAAAATAAGGGTTGATTTTATTCCATCATTAATATTTACTTCTTTTACATCACCTTCATCTAAACGTGAGAAATTTTTCAAGCCCGAAACAATCTCTGCTGTTCGTTTTGCTCCATCTTCTATGCCCAACAAAAGAAACTCCATTTCTTTTTTTAAATAGTCTATGTCTATTTCCTTTCTGAATTTTTCTATTTCCTCAAAATCATCTTTTGTAATTTTATCCGGAGTCAATGTTTCGTATTTTTTTACTAACGACAACACATCTTCAATATCCATTTTTAAAGGCTTTACATTAGCACTCACAAAATTAATCGGATTATTTATTTCATGAGCAATCCCAGCTGTTAACTGACCTAAAGATGCCATTTTTTCGGCATTTACCAATTGAGCCTGAGTATCTTTTAAATCAGATAGTGTTACATTTAACTCTTCATTAGTAGCTTCTAACTTAATAGTTCGTTCATGTACTTTTTGTTCTAATATAATGTTTTGTTCAGTAATTAATTTTTCATTTTCTTGCAAAGCCAATAATGCAGTGGCTTGAGATTCTTCTTTTTCTTTTTTAAGAATATTTATCCTATCAGCCAAAGCAAAAGAAAGTAATATAACCTCTGCAGCGGTACCAATTTGCATAGTATATCTGGTAAAATTATTAAATGGTAATACCTCCATATCCTTTAATATATATAAAAATATTCCAATTAAAAACATTGACCACGCTATTAAGAAGAATTTAGCAGGTTTAAATCCTTTTCTTAAAATAATAATTGGTGTTACTAGCATAAATATGGAAATAACCATTGAATTAAGCTCTAATATCACCTGACTTAAGTTATAATTACCAAAAAATAAACAGCAAATAGATATGAAATACGGTAGACATAAAACATAAACTAATTTATTTAGAATAGGACTAAATGACTTTACTTCTAAAAACACTTTCATGAAAATAATACCTGTGACACCTGTAATGGAAGGAGCGATAAATAAAATATAACTAGCAAAGATAGGCTGGTTTGGCCAAAGGAACTGGAAGGTATAGCCTTGCAAAGATGTTTGAGTTATAAAGGTAAACAAAACATACACAACATAGTATAAGTAATTTTTATCCCTTACAGAAAAATAAATAAAAAAATTATAAAAAATAATAACTAGCATTATTCCGAAGTATAAGCCTGAAATGATACCTTTATTTTTTACTTGATCCAAAATAACTTCTTCCGAACCAATATTAACGGGCAATTGTATACCTTCTTTACTATGCACCTTCATATAGTATATTTTTGATTTTCCTGAGATCAGAGACAAATCAAAAATATAATCTGGGTCTTCATATTTTCTCTGACTAAAATGCAAGTGCTCGCCCATTGTGGTGTTTTTGTAATTATTATTCTCATCGGGAACATAAAACTCAACAAAATCTAGCGTAGGTAATGACAAATTCAATATCAGAGAATTACTATTAGAATAATTACTAATGCACATTTTTATCCAGAAAGTAGATTTTGAAATTCCAAGATTTGGAATTTGTTTATTTGTCTTCTCAAAAGGTTTACTAACGATATCATCAAAAGACATTATTCCACTTTTATCTTCAAATATTAACAAAGAAGAACTTATGTCTTGGATTTTTCTGGAATCAACAAAAGTTATAGTATCGTTTGCATATAGTTTACTTATGGCACAAAAACCAATAAGCATAAAATAGTATTTGAACGAATTAATATTCATTATAAATGATTGTTATCTAAAAGTTATATTTTATTTGACCAGAATTAAACCCGTAATTATTTAGACCTACGTTTTTATACAACAAGTTATAATTAATTTCGGATATAAATTTATTATTCGATTCGGTTCTATTTATAATTGGATTTTCTCTTAATGAAGTCATAATTTCCTTATCAAAACTTGCTGCAGACTCCAATGTTACTGCATTTAAAATACCTACAACATGTGCCGTTAAATCTTCTGTTGGATATGGAAATCCTCCATTTTTCCCCAATGATCTATCAATTAAAAAACCAACGTTTTTAAACATGGGTAAGGTATTTTCACCGCAAATACCTATTAGAGTTATGAAATCTAATTGGTTAGCAGATGATATAATAGCACGAACAAGATATGGTCCCATACCTACACCCTTTAATTTATTAGAAACCCATAAACCGCTTAATTCGCCAATGCCTCCATTGTAAGCATAATTTTTTACGATATCGTATATTCTTGCATCCATACTACCAATGGCTTTCTCCACAGGTAGAGGAAATATGCCATTTGCTATTTGAATTCTTATTCCTCCAAGCAACTCATCTGTTTTAGTATCAATAGCCATCACGCAATACATATTGGGATTCTCAATCCATTGACTATTATTGGATGTAATGCTAGAAATACCATAATCGGCTAATACTTTAATATGGCCTTTAATATATTCTCTACACAATGCTTCCTCGTCTATTGCACGAAAAGCCCAAAGACGAAAAGAATGATATATTTTACTTTCATCCATAGATTAACACATTATCAATTTCTTTTCTCAATGATTTTTCTCTTTGGCTATCATTAATAAATAATTTAAACAAAAAAATCCCTTCGCCTTGTGCTGGCAAATCTACAATTTTATCATAGCATATTTTAAGCTTTGTTAACTCGCTTTTCAATTCATCGTCTAACCCTATGCCATTACCTTTTGTTAAACGAACAAATAAAGATGTAAGAGAAGATAAGGGTTGAACAGACACATTTAATTTATTAGCCATTAACCAGGTTCTCTGAATTGAACGACCTGCATTAAAATAATTTACGGGAGAATAATTCTGCACTATAATCAATCCCAATGCGGAAGAAGTTAATACAGTTTTCCTTGGCAATTTTTCAAATACGCTTCCTCTTTTCCATTGCTTAATTAATTTCACTACTTCCCAGTTTTTCGCAACAACAAGTCCTGCTTTTTCTGTTGTATTGATATCAAATGAATTTAAATCAATACCGTCTCTTTTTTCAATAACTTCTCGCTCGCTCCATCTAATTTCATTAACGAAATCGGCATGCCCATTTTCATCTAATATTTTTAACCGGTCTGTTGTTGCAATAATTTCAGCTAACCTTTCAATATCGTTGAAATCATCAATTATTTTTAATTGAATACCGTCAATTGATATAGCAGTGTTTTGTATTTCAGTTATAATATTCTTATCGATGATTTGTCTTTCAGATATTGTTCTATTAGTTAATCTTGAATCTATTTGAGATACCAAATAATTGTACTCATTTTCATTCGTGCTAACTGCCTCATTTGAAAATGTAATTTGACAAACTAGGCGATTATCTTTTTTTTCTGGAAACAAAATAACATTAGGATTTAAACCTATTTCATGTGATTTTAAAATCAAATTTTCTGTAGCTGCCCCACAACTGATATAAGAATCAATATAATCATAATCCAACAGAATACTAGAAACAATCCTATCGTGGAACAAAAATAAATTACCATTTAAAAAATACCATTTCCAAGCTTGCCTATTACCTTGCGAAGGCGCTTTCATTGCAGATTCAACAATTAATTCTATTTCTTTCTCTGATGGTAAATAATTCGAGTTATGATTCGATAAGCGTGATGCAATTACATGCATCTCATCATTTGATAAAGAACTACGAGTTAATTCTGCTGACACATAATTATTAGAATGTGCATCTTTTAAATTCACATTCCCAATTATCTGATCAATATCTACATGATAGCGTCCTGACTCTGTGAATTGATTTAACAATAGTCTTCTACTAACATCAGTGGCAATACCTCCTCCCATAGTTACAGCTGAGGCCAACTGAGGCCAAGTATTAATACTTTGTTCAATTTCAAGCATCGATGCCCTTAATCTTAACGAAGAAGTTTCAATCCCCAACACATCTAACATATATGGAATTTTCTCTTCCGTTGTTTTTAACGATTTTAAGGTTTCTATATTTAGGTGGTCAACTATTCCATGCAAAATACTTCTATTAGATTCCAAGTCAAAACGTTCAACATCAACAGTACATCTGTCGCTAGCTTCCATCACTACAGGAATTCTTAATTCCTTTGCTTTAAACCTGCTTAAAATTTTGATATCAAAGCCATCCGATTCTTCTATTAATAAATCAAGCTTTCCATCTTTTAAAAAGAAATCATCCATATTCGCTTCTGTTAACCCTTCGGGATAGCAGACTACTTTTATAAATGGATCAATTTCAGAAATTTCTCTAGCAACTGAAAAAACTTTAGGTAATCCCAAATTATGCACTCCTGTTCGAATTCTATTTAAATTGGTTAATTCCAGTAAATCAAAATCTGCCAACCTTATTTCACTACAAATGCGTTCCATTGCTATTGTTACGGATACAGACTGCCCTACAGATAAACCAATAACACCAATTTTCTTTTGCAATAAAATGTTACGTTCTTCTATTGTAATTTTATTTTGATTCCTACTTGTTCTTACATCAACAAACTCAGTTTCGTCCAAAACATGAACAAGTCTATTTGTCCAAGGATAATAAATCCAAACGCCATATTGATCTATGGATAAATCGCCTATATGAATGGCGCTCTGATTTTCAAGTTCCTCATCTGTATACCTTTTAGAAGGATTTTGAAACTTTATCAATTCTTTAAGTTGCCCTTTAATTGTATCAAAAACATTAATTCCAGGAGTCAAAATGACTTTTTGTAATTCTTCAAACTCTGAGGGATTATAAATTCTATAAAACGAAGGTCTGTAAATAGAATTTACATTGTTGTTTGCAAGTTGACTATTTCTAATCTTAGTAGAAAAATTTTCCATAAATAAATAAATAAATAAATTAATAAATTAATACATCAGACTAAATAAAATTCAAACCAAAAAAAAGATGCTTGCTGCTATAAGTAATTTTTAAATAAATATACAAAATCAATTACAATTGACATGAAATTTAGTACCTTTATAGAACAAATTAATTATTTAATAAGATATATTCATGGAAAAAGACGTAGTAATAAACGTACTATATGTTGATGATGAGGAACAAAATTTAGTTTCCTTTAAAGCGTCTTTCAGGAGATATTTTTCTATATTCACTGCTAATTCGGCAAGTGACGCTCAAAATATTTTGAAAGAAAATATTATCCATGTGTTAATTACCGATCAACGAATGCCTGAAACAACGGGCACTGAACTTTTGGCAAAAGCTGCATTTGATTACCCAGATCAAATTCGCATTTTATTAACAGGATACACTGATATAGAAGCATTAAAGGACGCTGTAAATAGAGGTCACATTTTTAGATATTTAGAAAAACCTTGGAATGATGATGAATTAAGAAAAACAATCGAAGACTCATTTCATGTATACAACATCAAAAAAGAACAAGACGAGCTAAATAAAAAAATATTACTCACTAACGAACAGTTAGAATTTATGTTGAGACAAAAACTCATATCATAAATTATATTATATTTGAGTTTAAATACTCATATACTATGAAAAGAAAAGAACCAAGCTATAAATTCCAGTATGCCATGTTATTAGATGATAATGAACTAGATAATTTCATTAATCAAAAATTATTGCACGCAAATAGCTTTGCTAATAAAATCTATCTAAACACCACCAGTAAAGGTGCGTTAGAGTTTTTGACTAATTTGGAAACGTCTACTACTGCGCAATTTGATATTTTCCCTCAAATTATTTTTATAGACATCAATATGCCCATGATGGATGGTTTTCAATTTATTGAAACCTTAAAAATTAAATTTTCAAAAAGATTTACATCCATAAAAATCGTGATACTAACCTCTTCTCTTTCAATACATGATAGGGAAAAATCAATGAGCACCTCAAAAAATATTTTGTTTTTAAATAAACCCTTAACTAAAGAAGGATTAAATCAAATTTGATGTTTTTTCTTTAATTCTAAAATAAGGTAAGGAATAACAGAAAAGTTATTGTTTTTTGTATTATTTGCTATAAACAAAATAAACAAATCTCTTTGCTTAATATTATTTTTTGGTGAAGTTTCCTTATTTATCTCACAGTCAAATGATTTTAGAAGATACAGAATGTGATTGTACTCACTATTGCCCTCCACCTTAATTCTCCTCGATAGAACTTTTATACAGTCTTGCGCTTTTTCGAAATCCCCTGAGGTAATATAAAAGTAAATTAATAATAATTTAATGTTTAAAAACTCATGAAAATAATTCTTAAACACAAATTCGTTAAGCGTAACATTTAAGTAACTTATAGCATCTTTATATTTTTTTTGATAAAAACATACTAAAGCGTTGTGGACTTTTATAGAAATTTGTGTATAAACATCATTATTATCAATTAACAGCTTTTCGCTATCAAATGTGTCTAAAATCAAATCTAACTTATTAAACTCAACACAAAACGAAATTTTTGTAGTTAAAAACTTTGAAACCAATCCAATATGATTGAATAATAACAAATTAGATAAATGACTGTTAACCTTGTCGAAATACTGAATTGCTGCCTTATTAGAGCCAATAGAGTAATAATATTCAAAACATAAATAATCAAGAACAATTTCCCATTTTTTGTGAGGCAATGATAATGGCAAATCATCAAAAATAATTCTAGTATGTTGAAGAAGCTCGTCAATATTACGCTCAACAGCTTTATCGTCTTTACAAAAAATGAATAACTGTAACTCAATTAAATTCTTAATTAATTCAACCTGTCTGGTATAACATAATGAAAGAATATTTAAAATTTCCTCTCTAAGAAAACATAGTTTCTCGTATGTTTCAGTTGATTTAGATAGATCATACTGACTTAATATTTTGCAAAAATTTCCTAAGGTTTCTTCGGCTTTCTCAAGCGATAGACTCAATGAAACTTGCTTATTGTAAATTTGAGAATAGTGATAATATTTATCAGAATTTAAATGGAGTTTTTTTAAGGCGCTGTATATTACCAACAACTCATTATGCATATCAAAACGCAATAAATCCTTCTCCAATTTCAATAAGTAAGCAATTGATGTTTCTCTTGGAGTATTTAAACAAAACTCAGGAACTTGTAAAAGCATTTTAATAGTTTTTTCTCGGTCAACATATACATCGCATGATAAAGAATCTTGAATCTTATCATACAATCTCGACTTTAAAACATAAAAGGAATTTGAAGTTACACCAAGTTTATTTTTAATTTCATTATCAGAAATCTTTGCCTGTTTATAGGAACGTAAAAGAAAAAGAAAGCGTTCAGCTTTGTTTTTAACTAAGTTATTTTCAATCTCTGAATAATTTTCTTCTTTTAATTGAATGATGACTTCCTTTAATTTTATCATGTGTAGTTACTTTACTTA
The DNA here is from genome assembly GCA_040376995.1 of Flavobacteriales bacterium. Lineage (GTDB taxonomy): Bacteria > Bacteroidota > Bacteroidia > B-17B0 > Aurantibacillaceae > UBA4416. The sequence continues at coordinate 22,129 of JBEIPP010000007.1, read as the reverse complement.
AAAAATACAAAAATCATATTAGTTAAAAATAAGTAAAATATCCGCGACTCACCTAAAATATCAGATCAATATTTTTTAAGAAAAAGCCTTTTCATTAAAAATATTTAGCAATAAAATTAGGGGCTTCAGAAATTAAATAACATTTTTTTAATAAAATCTTACATATCTAATATAAACGAACAAATAATATTGACAAAAAACATAATTAAAATGTACTTTTATAGAAGAGCTTTTTATGTAAATTAAAATTTAATAATAATGAAAAAACAAACTATAACATCTTTTATCATTCTTTTATATAGTTTATTTTTTAGCTATTAAAGGTTATAGCCAAACCAAAATGCATGATAGTTTAATATATTTACAAATAAAAGGAAAAATAACAAATCTGGTAGTAAATCAAATGACACTTATAAAGTTGAGCTAATCTAGTACAATACTGTTTCAAAATCAGAAAAATTAAACGTAACTAAATCCTTTAAAGTATGAATAAAAAAAGATGCTATTTTTTAATTCGCATTTCAAAAACAGGCTATATTACCAAAATTATAAGTAAATATAATAGAATTCCAGAAAAACTTGATAAACTATACCCATTAGATTTTAAGACAGAGTTAATTGAAGAACGCAAACCAAAAAAATTAAATAGCAACGCTTTAGTTTTTTCAAATACCATCATACATTATGATGAAAGCGCTAATTGATTTTATTTTAATGAAGAATGCGCAAACAATATTAAAAGATGCATTTACGATGTAAAAGTAGTGCCAGTAAACTTTAGTAATGATATTTAAACAAAGAACTTATGTACAGTCTTAAAAATAAACGAATCAGTATTTTAGTAGTTGAGGACAATCCTTTAGATACATTAATAGTCAAAACACTTCTTCAACCTCATTTTAATTTAGAAACAGTAGCAAATGGGGATGATACTTTAAATATTATTGAGGAAATAAAATTTGATATTATTTTAATGGATATACATCTTGGCGATGATACCATAGATGGTGTTTCATTGATGAAAAAAATAAGAAAAAACACCAAACATAATCATATTAAAATTTTTGCTGTTACAGCCTATGCTGAAGATCCCGACTCTTTTATAAATGATGGATTTGATGGTGTTTACGTAAAACCAGTTATAAAAGAAGAAATTTTTGACTTTATAAATAAACACTCATTAAATAATATGATTACATCTTAAATTATTTCCTGAACTTTACTATAAAGGTCGTTGCCTTCCCAACTTCACTTTCAACAGTTATAGATCCTCCAAAAGCCTCTAATTGAGAATTAACTAAATATAAACCTAAACCCTAGCCATCTGGATTATCATGAAATCTTTGATATAGTTTAAACAATTTACCTTTGTATTTTTATGTATCAATTCCAATTCCATTATCTTTAAATTTGAGAATCACAAAATATTCCGAATTAAGAGAAATAACATCTATTTTCAGTTTACGTTTTAATGATTTATATTTAACAGCATTTGTAAATAAATTTATACTTAATTACTTATTTAATATAATTTGACTCCATTGATTATGTTCGTGATTAACTAATCGTTTAAATAGGTTGTCAAATATCGTTTCTTTAAATAATAATCTGTTTAATCTATAAAAGTACTCATCTAAATATTTTTGTAAATGAACAATATTAATATGAGTTTGTATTGCTCTTATGCCTGATTTTATCTGTTGGAAAATTGTGTGCATTTGTTTAAAAGTAACAGTTGGATTACTTTTCTCTTGAGTAATATTAAACTCTTTTGAAATTTTTGTATAGCTGTCCATTTGTCGGTTTTAATATTTGCAGTTTTATCAATATGCTCATCAAACAAAGGTTTTATAGCTTCCGCTTTATAATTATCAATTATTTTAGCATACGCTCTTTTTAATTTTCCATTCTTTGTTAGCTCAACAGCACAAACTACTTTTGCTTTTTTACTATCGTAACTTCTGCCTTGTTTCCCTGTTTCTTTTCCGCCAATGATAATTTCATCAACTTGTACAGCTCCAGTCATAGAGTTTTGAAAAGATGACTTCATTCCTAACTTAACCTTTTGCATAAAAAACCAAGCCGTTTTTTGTGTAATACCATAACTCTTTGCCATCTGTGAGCTTGATAATCCTTTTGTTTTACAACTCATTTCAAGGCAATACAAAATGCTTTTTGTGTGCCAAATTTTACCTTATTAAAAGTGTATTAGCAGTCGCACTCTCAATATAACCACATGTTGTACATTCTCTTGAATAATATTTTTAAAAACAACCTATTTACAATTGCCAAAATCCCTGCATTTATATCCTGTTGACCATTTTTGAGCAGCTATTAAAGCTCTACATTAATCATCTGTTGAAAACTCTTTTATGAACTCTAAAATATTCTACCCTTTAAATATATTATTGATTTTATTCAAATATAGTTATTGTTTAAGTAAGTAAGTCTAAAAACTTGTAAAATTCGATAAACTGAGTAAATTTGTCACTCATTTATCACATGATAAAAACTCTTATTTCATCGAAAACTCGTATTAAACTATTACTTAAATTTTTTTTAAATAGTAACAATACAGCTTATTTAAGAAATTTAGAGGAAGAATTTCAAGGATCTAATAATTCTATTTGAATTGAGTTAAATCGTTTTGAAGATGCTGGTTTATTAAATTCTTCATTAGAAGGAAATAAAAAAAATCAAAGTCAATACATTTAATTCTTTTTTTTAATGATTTACATAGTCTTGTTAAAAAGTATTTTGGAATTGATAGAATAATCGAAGATATAATATTAAAATTAGGTGATTTACAAGCGGCCTATTTAGTAGGAAATTTGGCAAAGTGATTAAATGATGAGGTGATTGAATTGGTGTTGATTGGTAAATTAAATTCTGATTATTTGAAAATACTTGTAAAGAAATTTGAAAAAGAAATAAAGAGACGAATTGTGGTGAGAGAATATGATACATTAACTGAAACCATTAACGGCGAAAGAAAGTTAGCCACGTATCTATTATTGTGGAATAAAGAAATAGATTAATTATCAATAAAGAAATTTTCTTTTTTTGATAAGAGTTATTATCATGTGTTATGCCAACTTAGTTCATGTGACTGAGGAGGCGAAGCTTTGAAGAATTTAAGTATGCAGATATCATCCAATATCGAACAACAACAATGGTATGCTTTGTATGTAAATTCAAGAGCAGAAAAAAAAGTGATGGATATATTACTCCATAAAAATATTGAAGCATATGTGCCAATAGTTAAAATAATGAAGCAATGGAGCGATCGAAAAAAACTAGTTGAAATTCCTTTGTTTAATGGTTATGTATTTGTAAATATTTTAAATTCACAAAAGGATGAGGTTTTGCAAACTAAAGGCGTTGTAAATTTTGTTAGGCATATTGGAAAAATTGCAGTTATCAGAGAGGTAGAAATAGAGCGATTAAAGCAAATAGTAAGTCTAGGATATTACTTAGAAGCTGAAGTAACAAACAAAAAATATAATAAAGGAGAGAGAATTCGAATCCTTTCAGGTCCATTGAAAAATATAGAAGGTTTTGTATTGCATAATAACAATGAGCAATTTATTGAAGTACTTCTAGAAAGTATTGGCTATTGTATAAAAGTAAAGTTACCACAAGGAATTATAGAAAGCGTAAATATATGACAGTAATAATAGATTATGGTATTGGTAATTTAGAGTCTGTTTTAAATATGTTTAAAAAGGTAGGCGTGAAAGAAGTTGTAATTTCTAGTGATAAGGATGTTATAATGAACGCTAAAAAATTGCTTTTACCAGGAGTGGGTTCTTTTGATGCTGGAATGCGAAACTTGGAAGAAAGTGAATTAATACCAATCTTAAATCATAAGGTTTTATTAGAAAAGACACCAATATTGGGAATTTGTTTGGGGATGCAGTTATTAACTCACAGAAGTGAGGAAGGTATTAAATCTGGTTTAGGATGGATTGATGCAGAAACTATTAAATTTAATTTAGCTCCTGAGTTAAAGTTAAAAGTACCTCATATGGGTTGGAATTATGTTAACGTGAATAAAGAGAATGCATTAATTAATAGAGAAAGTAAGAATAGATTTTATTTTGTACACTCTTATTATGTAAAGTGTTTTGATGAAAATCAATCAATTGCCACAAGTAATTTTGGAATTGATTTTACTTGCATGGTTAATAAGGAGAATGTTTATGGTGTTCAGTTTCATCCCGAAAAAAGCTTGAAATTTGGCATGAAAGTATTAGAAAACTTTGCAAAATTGTAAAATGGCTCTAAAAAGAATAATGCCTTGTTTATTATATGATGGGACTGGTTTAGTAAAAACCATAAATTTTAAAACCCCAAATTATATAGGAGATCCTATTAACGCCATAAAAATATATAATGATAAAGGAGTAGATGAATTGATAATACTAGATATCAAAGCATCCAAACAAAAACGTCAACCTAATTTTGAAAAAATCGCCCAAATGACTAGCGAAGCTTTTATGCCTTTTGCTTATGGAGGAGGGGTTAAAACTTTCGAGGATTTTTCTAAATTATATAAACTAGGAGTAGAAAAAATAATAGTGAATTCTTTGATTCATGAAAATCCAAATGAGATAAAAAAAGTTATAGAACATTATGGGTCTCAAGCTGTAGTTGCTTGCGTAGATTTTAAAAAAAGTTTATTTAGTGGTGTTAAATTGTATTCATATTTGGGTCATAATTTGAAATATTCGTTAAAGGAGTATGTACATTATTTAGCAAATGATTTAAAAGTTGGAGAATTGATGTTGCAAAGTGTTGATAGAGAAGGAACCTGGGAAGGGTACGATTCAGAAGTTATTTCTGAATTACTGAATGCTGTAGATATACCTGTTATAGCGGCAGGGGGATGTGGAAATAATGAAGACTTAAAAAAAATATTGTATGATGTTAATGCTAATGCCGCTGCAATTGGCAGTATGGCTGTATATAGCAAAAAGGGGATGGGAGTTTTAATTAATTTTCCTAAACGCGAAGATATTATTATTGAGTAACAAAACACTATGTTATTATTAGTTAACAGTATGATAAAAGTAAGTAATATGATATGGTAAAAGAAAGTATTTATAATGCGTTTCTTCGATCTTATAAAGTGTTCCCTTCCGAACATAAAATTAAGTTTTGGATTTCTTTATTCTTATTATTTATTAATTCAATTTTAGAATTAATAGGGCTAGGGATTTTATTCCCTTTATTTTCAATTTTACTATCTGATAATTTTATAGAAAAAAATAATGCAGTAAATCGTGTTTATAACGCCTTAAATTTTAGTAATCAAGATCATTTTGTGCTTTTTATTTGTGGATTTGTAATTATTTTCATTTTACTTAAAGCTATTACAAGTATTTATATTACAAAATTTCAGTCTAAATTTGCTTTTTCATTATATTCTCATTTTGCTATAAATCTTCAGAAGTTAAATTATTCAAAAGGGTTCCTCCATTTTAAACAGAATAATTCTGCTTTTTTAATCAGAGATATTAATGGTATGCCAATTTATTTTGCTCAAAGTTTTATACTCCCGTCCTTAATGCTTATTAATGAGTTTATAGTCATTACATTTTTACTTGTTTCAATTTTAGTATTTAATCCATTTGTAGTTTTATTATTAGCATTAACAGTAGCCCCAATTTCGTTTTTTGCATATTTATACGTAAAGAAACAAATTAAGGGTATTGGTAAAATAAGAGTAGATCAAGCTGCCGAAATTCATAACAATCTTGAACAGTCAATTCACGGATATTCTGATGTAAAAATGACAAATACGGAACATTATTTTTTTTCAGAATATTCGAAATTAGTAAAGGAATTTACAAATGTTCAAATTAAAAGCAATGTGTTGATGATGCTGCCAACAAAAGTTATTGAAGGCGGCACCTTTTTAGGTTTAATTGCTTTTTTATTATTCAGTTATTTTTTTATTCCTGATAAGGCTTCTATTTCAATGTTGCTAGGTTTATTTGCTATTTCAGCATTTAGAATTTTACCATCTATTAATAGAATAATGGCTTCATTATTGAGTATAAAAGAACATCAATTTTCGGTGGATAAAATCACACAAATTAAACTGGAAGATAATTGGAATAATTATTACGATAAACCAATTCAAAATGTAGGATTAACATTTGAAAAAGATATTAAAATTGAAAATATTAATTTTTCATATAACATTCATGATCGTATTTTGAACCAAGTTAATATGACTATTAACAAAGGAGAGACTGTTGGAATTATTGGTCGATCTGGCTCAGGTAAAACAACCTTAATAAACATTATTTTAAGATTTTTAAAAGAGACCTCTGGAGGGATATCGGTAGATAATGCTTTGTTAACAGATGAAAATATGGATAAGTGGAGAGGCATCATTGGTTTCGTTCAGCAAGATGTGTATATAATTGATGGAACTCTTACAGAAAATATTGCCTTTGGAATTCCTGAAAACGACATTGATTATCCAAAATTAATGAACTGTATTGAGCAGGCTTCTTTATTAGATTTAGTAAATAATTGGTCAAAAGGTATAAATACTCAATTAGGTGAGCGTGGCGCTCAATTATCAGGTGGTCAAAGACAGAGAGTTGGTATTGCAAGAGCTCTTTATTCTAATTCTAAAATCTTATTATTTGACGAGGCTACTTCAGCTCTTGATAATGAAACTGAAGTGGAAATTACAGAATCAATTAAAAAGTTAGCTGAGAATAATTTGACGATGATTATTATTGCTCATCGATATACTACTTTGAAATATTGTGATAGAATTATTGAATTAAGAAATGGCGAAGTTTTGAGAGAGTATAAGTATAATGAGTTGGTTAATTTGTGAATTTAAACTAAAATGAAAAGACTATATAATTTAGATTATCTTAGAGGACTTGCTGCACTAGGAATATTTTTTTATCATTATTTCTCATGGACATTTGGTAAACCTCATGCAAATATGATTTTAGGTAGAATCGGTGTCTATGGAGTATCAATTTTTTATATTTTGAGTGGCTTAACATTATATTTAGTATATCATTCTAAGATAACAAACTCCAAGATTGATGTTTTAGATTTTTTAAAAAAAAGAATATTTAGAATATACCCTCTTCTCTGGCTAGCCATAATTTCTTCAACATTAATTTCTGCTAAATGGCCTGGTTTATTTAATTTATTTAGTAATTTGAGTGGATTATTTGGATTTATTAATTGGGATGGCTATTTAGCAACAGGGGCATGGTCAATTGGAAATGAGTTGGTATTTTATGCTTTTTTCCCTCTTTTCATTTATTCTATGTGCAAATCGCGTCATTTATTAATTATTTTGTCAGTATTGATATTTTTGATTTATATTTTTTTTGCATTCAATGTATTCAATCCAAATATCCATTTAACTGATCAGTGGACAAATTATGTAAATCCATTAAATCAAATTTTCCTTTTTCTTGGAGGTATTTTAATTGGCTATGTATTTGAGAAAATAGAAATAAATAAATATTTAGTAATTGCTATATTATTAATTGGTATTTGTTTATACGTTTTTTATCCATCTGAAAACGATGCCATAAGTATAGTTTTTGGTTGGTCAAGATTAGTTTTTACATTAAGTTGTTTCATGATTTGTTATTCATTTTATAAAATGAATATTATAGTGCCGTCAATTATTAATAAGCCACTTATGTTTTTCGGAGAAATATCTTATTCATTGTATTTATTACATCCAATCGTTTATACTTTGATTGGTATTATTTTAACTTATTCGTCAAGCTATTTTAAACTACCAACGTTTTCTCATTTGGTAATTTCAATTATACTTTCTATTGTCGTTAGTTATTTTTCCTACAATTATTTTGAGAAATATTTCATAAAGATGGCTAAATCAAAAAATGAAATAAAATGATTAATGAAAAAGCAAAACTACTATTTTTACTTGTGATTTTTTTAATCTTTTCAATGAATTATTATTTTTTGATTTTATGAATAATATAAACGAAGAAATAATACTAATTATTCAAGCTAGAATGGGATCTACCAGACTACCTCAAAAAATGATTTTAGATTTTCATCAGTCCAAAGGTATTTTGGAAATTTTAATTGAAAAACTACAAAGTATTTTTCATAAAAATCAAATTGTTTTAGCTACAACAACAAATTCTAATGACGACATTTTAGTAAAGATTGCAGAAAATAAAAATGTATTATTTTTTAGAGGGAATGAAAATAATGTTTTGAAACGATTTATTGATTGTGCCAATTATTTTGGCAAACAAAAAATAATCCGTGTTTGTGCCGATAACCCCTTTTTGGATTTAGATCTTTTGAAACAATTAATATCGAGTATTGAAAAGGGCATTAATATTAATGAATACATATCTTATGAAGTAAATGGAATTCCTGCTATTAAAACTCATTATGGTTTTTTTTGTGAATTCGTTACTTTGAGTACCTTGCAAAAAGTTGCTAGTGCAACTAAGGAAAATTTATATTTGGAGCATGTGACAAATTATATTTATTCACATCCACAATCGTTTATAATAAAATGGTTACAGGCGCCTGAGAGTATTGCAAATGAACAGGACCTTAGATTAACAATTGACACAATTGATGATTTCAATACCGCAAAATTAATTTATCAAAATGTTGAGGAACCATTGACTTACGACTCAATTATTTCATATGTAAATTCTAGAAATGATTTAAAGGAAATTATGTATAATCAAATCCATAATAATGAAAAATAAAACTACTTACATTATAGGTGAAATAGGTCAAAATCACAATGGTTCTGTTGATATAGCAAAGTTAATTGTTGATGCGGCAGCTCGTCCAATACATGAAGATTTGTTTGGATTGATTTTAAAACCCATGGATGCTGTAAAGTTAACAAAGCGAGATTTAAATCAAGAGTTATCCAAGACACAGATGGAGGCGCCTTATAATAGCGCACATTCATTTGGTAAAACTTATGGCGAACATAGAGCCGTTTTAGAACTGAATGATGAACAGCATTATGAAGTGTATAAACACGCAAAACAATTGGGACTAGAATTTGTTGAAACTCTCTGTGCAATAGGTTGTTTATCGATGTTAAAATTATTTACACCAGATAAATTGAAAGTAGCTAGTAGAGATTTAACAAATCTCCCATTATTATCAGCTTTAGCAGAAACAAAAATCCCCATCATTATTTCTACTGGAATGGCAGGGAAATTAGAGTTAGATAATGCAATTGATACCATAACTAAGTGTCATTCTAATTTATCTATTTTGCATTGTGTATCTCAATACCCAACGCATCCACAAAATGTTAATTTAAAAACGATTACCTATCTTCAAAAAAATTATCCTCAATATACCATTGGTTATTCAGATCACACCATTGGAATTGCAACACCTACAGCTGCAGTTGCTATGGGTGCAGAAATTATCGAAAAGCATATTACATTGGATAGGAAAATGAAAGGTACCGATCAGGCAGGTTCATTAGGAATTGACGGGATTAATAGGATGGTTCGTGATATTCGTGTAATGGAAATGTCTTTAGGTAAAGAAGAAATTTTTATTGAAGAAGGCGTAAAGTCTTCTAGAGTTAAACTCGAAAGGTCAATTGCCACTAAACGCGCCATAAAAAAAGGTGAAATTATTTCAGAAAATGATATACACATGTTATCTCCTGGTGATGGATATAAATGGGCTGATAAAAATTTATTGATAGGGAAAACATGTGTAGTTGATATTCCTGAAAATGAAATTATATATAAGTCTTTAATTGAATAAAATGATTAAGGTTGACGAGTATGTTTTAGCTAAGCAATTTGAAAATTGGTTTTCAAAATCAATATTAGAAGGTTACATTTCTGAGTTTTCGGATTATGATTTATATAAGAATGTTTTAAATGAATTTATTTTTGATTATAAGCGTTATTATCCTGAAGATACTGACGTCTATTTAAAAAAAATTATTCTTAGAGCTGAATTACAAGGTATATTATTGTATAGAGTTGCTCATCAATATTTTATCGCTAATAACCAATTATGTGATTTATATGGGTTATTAGGAAGATATTTGTCAGGATTTGAAATTTATTATTCTGCTCAAATAGGCAAAGGTTTGAAAATTAATCATGGTTTGGGTACAGTTATAGGAGCAAGAGTAATAATAGGAGAAAATTGTTTAATACATCAAAATGTTACATTTGGTGATAAGAATAATGCAAGACCAACTTTAGAAAATAATGTTATTGTATATTCTGGCGCTAAAGTACTAGGAAACATACGCGTGAAAAATAATTCTATTATTGGTGCTAATACAGTATGTTTAATTGATGTTCCTGAAAACTCTATTGCCATTGGAATTCCCGCAAAAATATTAAAAAAATGAAATTACCTAAACTTATATTAACAGATATTGACGGTGTTTGGACAGATGGAGGAATGTACTATGATCAAACCGGTAACGAATGGAAAAAATTTAATACTTCAGATAGCGCTGGCATTTTATTTTGTAAAAAATTAAATATTCCTGTTGGCATTATTACTGGAGAAAATACGGAAATAGTTAAACGCAGAGCTGAAAAATTAAAAATCGAATATCTTTATCAAGGTATTTCAAATAAAGTAGAAATTGCCAATGAACTTTGTAGCGAGTTAAATATTAGTTTGAGCGAAGTAGCTTATATTGGCGATGATTTGGGTGATATTGAATTACTTAAATTAGTTGGTTTTTCATGTGCCCCTAATAATGCTTCAGAGTACATAAAAAAAATGGTGCATTTTGTAACAAAAAAAAATGGGGGTGATGGGGCTTTTAGAGAGTTTGTGGAACATGTTTTATTGCAATCCGTTTCATTAGAAATATTAATTAATGGTTAATTTTAGTTTGTTATTATCTACTTATTTAACATTCGTAAAAGCATTCTTTACCCATGTTTTTTATATTAAAAAAGTAAATCCTTTTAATATTGCTGTATATAATCTTTTTTCTCCAAGTTTTCGAATTTCTCAAACTCATAGAGTAAAAAACACCTTAGTTTTCTCACTCATTAAGGATGTTTTTTTTAATAGGAATAAAAATGCGCATCATTTTGTTTCTGAAAGTCAAACAAAAAGCGGTAAGTATATTTTTGACGGTTCGATAGATTCTTATCAAGAGCGAAAAGAGTTTTGTAATTTTTTTTTAAAAGAAAAGATTGAAGGAGGAATATTTAAAAGCACCTTATGTTATTTGAATAATCCATTGGATTATTGCTTGTATTTTTTTTATACTATTTTTTTTGTTCCGATTTTATTTTTTAAAACTCTTTTTGTAAGAGATAAAGCTCCTTATGCCCTTTTGGTTATGGAAATTTTAGAGAGTTATCAATTATTAAGAATATGTAAGAAATTGAAAGTTAAAGAGCTTTATTATTTTAATATTTTTGAGAAGGATAGTAATTTGAATGCTTTGTTATTAAAAAAAACAAATATTAAGGTTATTAAAATAACTTCTGAAGTGCCATTAGCAATTTGGAATAGTAGAATTATTGCAGATAAGATTTGTCTTTGTAGTGCCTATCAGTTTGAAGAGATTAATTATTTTAAGGAGACGATGTTTTTTAAGGAAATTGAAATGTGGGGTCCCGAAAAAATGATGTATGTGAAAAATCTTTATGATATGCCTTTATTTATTAAAAGCGAACAAAAAACGCTAGGGTTTTATTCAACAGGAGCGTGGCTTAGAAAGTTAAATAATGATATTGATCAGGGATTTAATATGACTGAAAATGAAGAACTATTAAAAGTATATTTAAAGGAATATTGTTATTTAAGACCTGAAGTAAAATTGCAGATTTTTTTACATCCAAGAGAAAAAAAGTCTGAGGTGTTTGATAGAACTAAAGAATATTATAATGAAACATTTAAGGGAATTACATTTGATATTATTAATTCTACAAATAGTACGTCTGAATTTTTTCAGCTTTCTGATATTGCTGTTGCCTTTAACTCAACCATTATGTATGAAAGATTATACTTTGGATTTAAATCAATATTGATGCCTTTATCATTTAAGGATTTTCCAATTAAGAATTCTTCTCTCTCTAATATTTGTGTTTATAACAAAGACGAACTTTTTAGTAAATTAGATAATAGTTTTGTTATGTCTCCAAAATTTTTTTTTGAATTTAATAGATTAGAAGTCTATAAAAATTATAAAAGAGAGTATTCTAATTAATTTATGTGTGGCATTTTAACATATTATAAAAAACAAGGTTTATTTAGAGAAGATATTCTAAAGGCTCAAAAATCTTTAAATCTTATCAAGCATAGAGGACCAGATGGAGAAGGTATGGTGTTAATTAACACGCTTACTGGAGTTTATAAGGTAATTAAAACAGATGAAACACCTAAAGAGATTACTGATTGGTGTTTAGTTAATGATATTATTAACGGTGAATTTGATTTATTATTTGGGCATAGAAGATTAAGCATTATTGAACTTTCGTCGGCTGGGCATCAACCTATGATGGACGAATTGGGTAATTGGATAACTTTTAATGGCGAAATCTATAATTACCTTGAAATTAAAGAAGAACTTAAAGTATTGGGCGCGGTTTTTAAAACAAACTCGGATACCGAAGTCATATTAAAAGCCTATCAATATTGGGGAGCAAATTGTTTGTCGAAATTTAATGGCATGTGGTCTTTTGTGATTTTCAATAATCAATTAAAAAGTCTTTTTGCAAGTAATGACCGGTTTGGAGTAAAGCCATTGTATTATACTGAAGATTCTGATACTATAATTATGGTTTCTGAACCTAAGCAAATAGTTGCATTTCCTGGCAAACTAAATAGCTATAATCAAAACACAATCCATGATTTTTTAAAGTTTGGTTATTTGGATCATAATCTTGAAACATTTTATAATGAATTGAATCGATTTCCCAATTCATCTTATTGTGAATTTAATCTTTCAAATTATATTGGTAAGTTAAATAGTACTATTAAAAATTACTATACTTTACCTAACGAAATTAGTAACCTTGATTTTAAGAATGCAAAGGAAAAATTTCGTTATTTATTACAAGATTCAGTAAAATTAAGAATGCGATCGGATGTGCCTTATGCATTTGCGTTATCTGGAGGATTAGACTCTAGTGCAATTTTATATTCTGCATATAATATAAATAAAGAACAAAAGAGTAATCTAAATATAGAGTCATTTTCAGCTGTTTTTTATGATTTAGAAGGAGATGAATCTAAATTTATGAAGATTATTGAAAGTGATATGAATTTGAAAGCAAATTATATTGAACCATTAAAAATGTTTAATATGAATGAATTTGAAAATCATATTTACCATCAAGATAGTCCTGTTCAAAGCACCTCTTATTTTGCAGAGTACTGTATAGCAAAAAAAGTTAGTGAAAAAGGATTTAAGGTTTTGCTTGTTGGTCAAGGAGCAGATGAAATTTTTGCTGGGTATCATCATCATTTTTATACTTATATAAAATCTCTATTTATTCATATCAATCTTTTTAAGTTGAATAGCGAAATGAGAGCATATGCTAGACTTAAAAACATGACTATGAAATCATTAAGATCTAGATTGTATAATGATTTAAAGCAGTATGTAAAAGCCATTTGTAAAGAAGACTCTTCTCAAAATAAAATTATAACGGACTGGCAAAAAGTTAAAAATTTAGATGATATTTTAAAATTAGATTTCAAGAAAGCTACATTACCTGTATATCTAAAGTCAGACGATCGTGATGGAATGGCTTTTAGTATTGAATCCCGACATCCCTTTTTAGATTACAGATTAGTTGATTTTGCTTTTTCTTTACCTGATGATTTTAAAATTAGGCATGGTTGGCAAAAGAACATTATTCGAGAAACAATGACAGAAATGCCAATGGAAATAAGATATAGGAAAGATAAAAAAGGATTTACCACACCTCAAGATCATTGGTTATCTAAATATAAAAATGAGTTAATGGATTATAAAAGTTATTTAAATAATTATAAAAGTATTAGTTCCGATGAGTTTAGAGAAATATCATTGGGGGTTTGGTTAAAACAAAATAAAATTTAGTAGTATGACGAAAGAGGTTATTCAGTGTAAGCGTTGTATCATGGATAATAATAATGATCCGGATTTAATAATTGATGATAAAGGTATTTGTAACCATTGTCATAATTATGATAAGGCGTTAAATAAAATACCAAAAGGTAAAGAGGCAGATATACACTTTATTAATACGATTGAAAAAATAAAACAAGAAGGTATAGGTAAAAAATACGATGCGGTATTAGGCATTAGTGGTGGTGTAGATAGTACCTATTTAGCTTATTTGGCAAAACAGCATAATTTGAGACTTTTGTTAACGCATTGTGATAATGGTTGGGATTCGGAATTAGCAGTTAATAATATTAATAATTTGGTAGAAGTAACTGGTTATGATTATGTTGCCAATGTTTTAGATTGGGAAGAGTTTAGAGATATTCAATTGTCCTTTTTCAAAGCTGGAGTTGTTGATTTAGATTTGCCATACGATTATGCTTTAATTGTTACTACACATATGGCAGCCGTTAAGCATAATATAAAATACGTATTAACCGGACATAATATTGTTACTGAGGGAACTTATCTTCCTAAAAGCTGGAGATATGATAAACATGATATTGTAAATATTAAAGCCATTCACAAAAGGTTTGGTTTGAAGCCCATGCGAAAATTTCCTTATTATTCTCTATTAAAGCAATATTTTGTAGATAAAAAATTGACTTATATACAATTATTAAATTATACAAGTTATAATAAGGATGAGGTTAAAAAACTAATCATGGATAAACTTGGATGGAGAGATTATGGTGGGAAGCATTATGAATCAGTTTTTACTCGTTTTTACCAAGGATATATTTTAAAAGAAAAATTTGGTATAGATAAAAGGCAGTTTCATTTATCAACACTAGTTCAGTCAGGTCAAATAACTAAAGAGGAGGCGCTGCGTGAATATGCTTTGCCCGCATATAATCCTTCTCAATTAGAAGAAGATAAATTATATGTCATTAAAAAACTTGGGTTTACAGCAGAATCGTTTGATGATTATATGAAGGCTCCTATTAAAAAACATACGGATTACCCTACAATTCAAGGATATTGGCACATTTATTTTAAAATAATTGGTTATTTAAAACCTCTTAAAAAAATTATTGGTCGTTAATTAAATGCCAAAAAAAGTTTTAATAGTTAGTTATATTTTTCCCCCTAAATCAGGAATTGGAGGAAGAAGATGGGCTAAATTTTCCAAGTATTTAAATCGAATGGATATTGATTTAAAAGTTTTGACATTTCAGAAAAAGAATGATTCGAATTTTTCAAATTGGAGTAAAGATATTGTTGAGTATGAAAATAAAATTGAAAGAATAAAGCCTATTCAACCCTATTATCTTAAAAATAATGCACCGAAAACAATAATTGGAAAGATTAAATATCATATTTCTTTATTGTATTGGAAGAATACATACAATGGTAATTATTATGATGAGACTGTGGCCATGCAGTCACAAATATTTGGTTTGCTAGAAAAATATTATTTACAAGGGTATAATAATATCATTATAACTAGTGCACCGTTTTCGCTCTCTTATTTTGGCGCACTATTTAAAGAAAAGTATCCTCAATGTAATTTGATAACAGATTTTAGAGATCCTTGGACAAATAATGAAACGACCTACCAATATCGTTTTTTATCTTCAAAAAGACTAGATTACGAGAAAAATATTGAAAAGTTAACTATTAATCAATCTAATATTGTTTATACGGTTAATCAAACAATGGCAAATTATTTTAGCGGATTAAAAACTAATCAAGATGTCAATATTAAAGTTTTAAATAATGGTTTTGATTCGGAAGATTTTGCTCCAATTGCTAAAACAACCAAACGCTATTCAAATAAAATACAATTTATTTATGCAGGAACTATTTACGAAGAAACGGAGTATGTGTTAGACCCCTTTTTTGAGGCCGTAAATCAATTATCTGTTTTGCCTGATATTCAAGATAAAGTTTCGTTTAATTTTTACTGTGATATTAATAATAAATTTAAGTCTAAAATTATTAATTGCAATATAGTAAAAATGTTCGAACCTGTCCCATTATCGGAAATTCATCAAATTATTGAAGCAAATGATGTTTGTATGTTATTTTTAACTAAGGACTTGAAAGATTCATTTTCAACAAAATTTTATGAGTATGTTTTTCATAAAAAATTTATTGTCGTGTTTTCAGAAAAAGGAGAAACAGGGAATTTTGTCGAAGAAAAGCACTTAGGTTTGCATATTTGTCCTCAAGATATTTACAAAAAATTATATGACATCATCGCTAATCCTGATTGCGTAAAATTTAATAAAGAATTTAATTCAAGTATATTTGAAGTAGGAAACATTGCTAAAAATATAAATACTGATTTGATATAATCATCTAATTACAGAAAAGTGATATAAACATATAAGTAGCTTTATGACCTCGACCAATTTAATAGTACCTTGTTTAACTTTACGTCCAAATACTGAACCACCAATTACTTGTTCTGTTTTAACTAATACGCTTGTTCCGTTTGATTTATCAGTTATAAAAAATTTAGTTGAAAGTATTGAGAATGAAAATTATAAAAAAGGTAAAATTCCTTTATTATGGGATGGAAATGCAACAAAGCGGATTTTAAAAATTTTACTAAATACTAATTTGAAAGTTAACTAAAATGGTTTCAGTAATTATACCTTGTTATAATTCTTCAGCTACGATTAATAGGGCTATACAAAGTGTTTTAAATCAATCGTATCAAAATTTCGAAATAATTGTTGTTGACGACGCCTCCAAAGATTCCGAAATAACAAAACAATTACTTATAGCTTATAATGATCCTAGGATAAGCTTTATTCAGCACCAAATAAATAAAAATGGCTCTGCTGCCAGAAATACGGGAATAAAAATAGCAAAAGGAGAGTTTATTGCCTTATTAGATGCTGATGATGAATGGTATCCAGAGCATTTGAAGATGAGTCGCAATCTTTATAATGAGCAGATAAATAAAAACACAGTTATTTATTGTAAAGAGTTAGTTAAAACTAGCCATTTTAAGGATATTATTATGCCTGCTAGAGAAATAGCTGCTGGTGAAGACGTTGGAGAATATTTATTTTGTAATGATGGTTTTATTCAAACATCATCGTTATTTATACCAAAGTTTATTTTGCTGAATAATATGTTTAATGAAACGCTTATTCGACATCAGGATTATGAATTAGTGTTAAAATTATTTAAAAGTGGAATTGTGTTTGCAATGGTCAATCAAGTTAATGTGATATTGCATTGGGAAGGAAATGATATCGAAAAGAAGGGTGGTACCTGGGATTTTTCTTTAAATTGGGCAAAGCAAGAAAGAAGGCTTTTAACAAGAAAGGCCTATAAGTACTTTGTGTTAAATCACGCTATATTTCCATTACTTCAAAAAAAACAAAGATTCAAAGGATTAAGATTATTCCTGGAAAATTGCTTAGTTTTTTATCCTTTAAAAAAGACATTTAAAATTTTATCAGTTTTCTTTTTTGGTAGAATTATTTTTTCAAAAATTTAGCAAATTTTTTATGAGTAAACTATCTTTAAATTCAAATCATATACCTGTTCTTGATAGTTTAAGAGGCTTAGCGGCTATATCAGTGTGTATTTATCATTTTGTAGTAGGTCCAATAAATTTCGTAAAGGATGAAAATGTTTTGAATGTTTTTAGTTATGGAAAGTATGGCGTTCAATTGTTTTTTGTTATTTCCGGATTTATAATTCCATGGTCACTTCACAATAAAAAATATGAAATACGTAATTTTTTTAAATTTTTATTTAAAAGGCTGGCTCGATTAGAGCCGCCATATTTGTTCTCAGTTTTGTTAGTTTTGTTGCTATTTTTAATGCGACATTATTTTTTAAATGAGAACGATATTCGAGTTTTTACACTAAATCAAGTGTTATTGCACATAGGTTATTTAATACCTTTTTTTGAAGACTATCATTGGATAAATGAAGTTTATTGGACATTAGCAATCGAGTTTCAATTTTATATTTTTATTGGTATAGCCTATTTAGCTTTTAATTCCAAAAGTAAAGTGTTGCATTTTTTGAGTTTTTTGTCATTTTTATTTTTGCATTTTTTTGGAGGGCACCAATTTTTACTTTATTGGTTGCCTGTATTTTTATTAGGCAATCTATTATTTCAAGTCAAGAAAGGAATTATTACTAATAGAGAATATTACTTTTATACTCTAGCGTGTTTAGTTTTTATTTCATTTTTCATAGGAATTCCAGTTTTAGTTTCTTGTTTAATTGCCATCATTAGTATTATGTATTTTGAAAATTTTAATTCATTTGTTGGATCTTGGTTAGGAAAAGTTTCTTATTCAATTTATTTGACGCATACAATAGTGGGATCTGCTATCATTAATATTTTATCGCACCATGTTACTACTTCTTTGGGCGTATTTTCTGTTGTTGCAATTGGTGTTATATGTACTATATTATTTTCATATTTTACATATATATTGGTTGAGAAAAAATCTCAAAAATTTTCCATGAAAATTTCTTATTAATTTCTTTTAAATGAAAATTTTATTTATATCAACAATGGCAAGTAGCAGTTGGGGAGGAAGTGAAGAACTTTGGTATAAAAGTGCCATACATGCATCTGAGAAAGAACACGAGGTTGTTGTTTCCGTTTATAATTGGCAACCGCTAAATCAAAAGATTTTAACATTAATAGATAAAGGGATTGAAGTAAACTTAAGGAAAAAAATATATTTTGGATCTTCAACCTTTTCAAGATTAAGAGGTTTTTTAATTAAAAAAATATTTTCAGCAGCGGATATTATTCGTTTGTCTAAATATCATCCAGATGTTATTATCATTAGTCAAGGAACTATTTTTGAATGTATGTATCCAAAGTTCATAAAACTTTCTGAAAAAACAAAAGCTAAAATTTTCGTAATTACGCAAGCTAATTCTGAGTATGATACATTACCTTCAAATTGTTTTGAAACTGGAAGAAAACTGTTTAATAAATCAGAACATTTGTTTTTTGTATCAAAACGTAATTTGTTAGTTGCAGAAAGACAATTGGCTTTGAAATTAAATAATGCTTCTGTTATTTCTAACCCTGCTAATTTAAATTCATATAATGTCAGTGAATTAAAAGTTACTTCAAAACTTAATATGGCTTTTGTTGGTAGATTAAACTCTACTGTTAAGGGATTAGGGGTTTTGTTTGAGATATTGAGTAGTGATCATTGGAAAAATAGAGAGTGGAGTCTTAATTTATATGGTAAGGGTGAGGATGAGGAATATTTAAAAAAATTGTCCACTTTTTATAACTTAAATGATAAAATAGTATTTAGAGGATTTATAAATGATGTCAATGCTATATGGTCTGCAAATCATGTTTTGTTAATGCCATCAACTTTAGAAGGAACCCCTTTGTCATTAATAGAAGCGATGCTGTGCGGTAGAACAGCAGTTGTTTCTGATGTTGGAGGGAATACTGAATTAATAACGGAAGGAGTTAGTGGATTTGTGGCAGAGGCGCCATCGGTTTTTTCTTTTGGTAATGCTATGGAAAGATTGTGGGATAGTAAGGATAAAATAAATGAAATTTCACTTAATGCAAGGAACAAAATTGTGAGTATTATGGATTTAAATCCTGAGCAAACAATTATAAAAAAAATTGAAAATTTTAAACAATGATTATTGGAAATGGTCTTTTAGCTACTACTTTAAAAGATTACAAATATATAAAAGATGTTATTATTTTTGCTTCAGGGGTGTCAAATTCTTCTGAAACAAATGAAGCTAATTTCAGAAGGGAAGAAGAGCTTATTTTAGCTAATTGTAAATTAAATATCCCAATTGTTTATTTTAGTACCTGTAGTATTTTTGATGAATCTATAAGGGAAAATCCTTATATCATTCATAAACTTAAAATGGAAAAACTAATTATGGTAAGGTTTCAGTCTTATTATATTTTGAGGTTACCAACAGTTTTAGGGATAACAAAAAATCCACATACATTTTATAATTCCATTGTAAGTAAATTAAAAAAATCAGAACCAGTTACTGTTTTTAAAAATGCCTCTAGGTATTTATTAGATGTTGATGATCTTATTTGGATTATTCCACTTGTTTTAAAACAAAATAACAATAAGCAAATTATAAATATTACGTTTGATAATAAAGTATCTGTGCATGAAATCGTTTTATATCTTCAAAATAAATTGCAATCAAAATCAGAAATCATTTTTGTTAGTAAGGGGAGTGATTTAAAAGTAGATAATTCCGAATTTAAAAAATTATATTCAAAAACAGATTCAGTAATAAAATCTGATATTTATTATGAAATTTTAGATAAATATCTTTATATTTAAAATCTAGGTGCTATTTTAATGATAGAAAAAATCGATATAATGATCTGTACAAAAAACAGATTATGTGAATTGGAAAAAACGATTTATAAAATGTGCACTCTTGGGTTTGCACAGAATCAGTTTTATATTACTGATGATGCTTCTTCGGATGGCACACACGATGTTGTTCAAAAGAAATATCCAGAGATTTATCTTTTAAGAAATGAGGAGTCACAAAGCCTTACTTTTAACAGGTCAAGGATGATGTCCATGTCTAATAGAGACTTTGTATTATCTATTGATGATGATTCTCATATAAGGTCTAAAGAGGATCTTGAAGAAGCAATTTCAATTTTACTCTCTAATAAATCTTTTGGAATTTTTCATTTTCATGCTTTTAATCAAATTGAAGAACCAATTGAAAAAACTAAATTGAATAATAAAATCTATAAAGTAAAAAGTTATATTGGTTGCGGCCACATTATTAAAAGAGAAGTTATACAGAATGTTGGCACGTATTTTCAGGAGTTGGTTTTTTATGAAGAGGAGATGGATTATTCATTAAGAGCCTTTAAGAGTGGATATTATGTTGTTACCAACGAGAACTTAGTTGTTCATCATCGTATTGATCAGAAGCTAAGAAGTCAACAAAAAGTAAATGTTAATGATATAGGTGTTTTTGGTTATTATTGGAGGGTTAAAATGCATTGTTCTAATCGATTAATTATTCCAGTGGTTCACTACCCATATTTTATAGATTTATTTTATTTTTTTAGGAGATTAATCCAGATTTTTTATAGGACAACCTTTATAGATAAAAAAATTAGTTTGTTTTTAGATGTTTTAAAAAGAGTTTTTTATTTAAGAAAGGATATTGTAAAAAATATAAATAAATTAAGTTATAGCCAGTTTAGAGAATGGAATAAATTACCTCACTATCCTTCTTCTGGAAGTTAATTTGATGATTATGTTAGTACATAATTGCACCAATTTTTTTTATGCAAATTAAAAAATCACTAAAATATGTAGTGAGTTTTATATATTCTTGTATTCAGAAGAGACCAGGGAAAGTATTAGGATTGAGTAGCAACAATAGTTATCTAGTTGCCGAATTTCCTGCAACTGAAGTTTTTTCAAGAATGATGGATGATGGAATCATTAATCTTAATACTACTTGTCTTGATGAAGATAGAATCCTACATTTTCAGTCATTTTCTTCTATTGTTAGTTATACAATTATTGATTCTAAAAATGTTTATTTTCAATTTAATCGTAATTTTTGTTTAGACCCATCTTATAGGGTTATTTATCAGGAGGGAATTTCTTTATTTCAATTACCCATTTGCTATCAATTTTTGAAAAAACCACAACCTATTAAAGGAACAATTGCCTATTTATCTAATTCTAATGTAAATAATTTTGGTCATTGGTTTCAATATACTTTACCATTGTTATATTTTTATTGGAAAGACATAGGGAAAGAAAATATCGATTATTATTATGTTGGGGATATAGAGCTAAAGAAATTTCAGATTGAATCTTTGGAATATTTAGGAGTTAATATGGACCAAATTATTAATTTTCCTTGCAAAGGAGAACGTTCATTAGTATGTATTAAATCTAATCCAATTCAGTTTAATTATGCAAGCTTTAATGACTATATTAGTTTTAATTTTTTAAAAACCAT
>JBEIPP010000085.1:0-13642 GCA_040376995.1 Flavobacteriales bacterium | reverse complement strand
TTACGAGCTGAAACCTCTTCAAAACAGAACGCTTTGCCACTTTTTCTCCTTCATCATAGTGGTTACTATGCTTCAGTCAAAAAAGTGTCTGTTTTATTAAGCTTTCAACTCTCATTACGATTCCTAATGCATAATCTGGGCTTAACCTAAGAAAGTAGTATATCCTAAAATAAAGGCAGTTTCAAATATACTATATCGCACTCCTTAAAAATTAAATATAAGTCATTTAACCAAGGATTATCACTACTTGTTACCTAACTTTTTATTTTGTTCATATTTAAAAAAGGTTCAAATGAGGTATTTGAAGGAACCGTTTTTTTGATTATACCAGTTGTTAGGTTTCCTTGACAATCAATAGCGTCTAAACAAAATCGAATTTCAGTATATGCTCCAAAACTATCAAAAAAGCACCTTGTTTACAGTAAACATATACAATGCAAAAAAATCAGATTAAAACTTATTTTTTTAAGAATGAGAATAAAAATAAAAGTATAATTATTCGAGATTAAATTCGGGAGTTGTAAGCGCGTTACTTTTGTTGCCTTTAGCATCAAATAAATAAATAACATATTTGATGTTTTTTATTTTTTTACTGTGTCGCATTTGCTGCAAGCGAACGCTAATTTCCCCACTAATAGGTTTCCCTTTATATGAATCTGAAGGAGCTTTAATAATATAGCCCGTATTTAAAGTATCGCACACTGGCTTGTCACATATTGGAGGAATGTATCCAATATACTTATTTGTTACTGTATCTTTGTAGTAATACTTTACCCAAAAAGTTTTGGTTGAATCTCCTTCTGCTACACCAATATCTCCGTCTCCATCTGTAAATTTTACTTGAATATCGGCAGAATCCCCTACATAAGGGTAAAAATCTTTATATTCTATTTCAGGAACGGTGTTGTAGGTTGTTTTTTTTATACAAGAAAACAAAAATGTAAATCCTGTAATCACTAAAAATAAATATTTAAAAAAAGATAACTTCATAAATAATTCAGTATAAATTTACGAAAAATTAAAACAACTTGTACTTGTCGTTACAAAAAGAAATACAAAAATCAATTTTAGAGTCTAAAATATCTGAAAATTGGAGCGATCAATTTTTTAATGCAATGGCTATAAAAGTGTTTCATTATCAAATTCAGCACAATAAAATTTACAAGCAGTATGTATTGAGTTTAAGCGTAAAACCTGATACAATTACTCATTATTTAAACATTCCATTTTTACCCATTGAGTTTTTTAAATCGCAACACATAGTTTGTGATGAGTTGTCTAACGAGGCCGTTTGCTTTTCGAGTAGTGGTACCACAGGGCAAATTACTTCAAAACATTATGTAAATGATATAAGTATTTATGAATCTTCATTTAAAAGAGGATTTGAATTGTTTTATGGGAAGCCATCTGAGTATTGCATACTTGCATTACTTCCTAATTATCTAGAAAGACAAGGCTCTTCTTTAGTATATATGTTTAATCAATTAATTGCAGATTCAAAACATTCATTAAGTGGTTTTTATTTAAATAATTTAACAGATTTGGTTAAAACTATTGAGTTATTAAAAAAGCAAAATCAAAAAACTATTTTATTGGGCGTAACCTATGCGCTTTTGGATTTAGCAGACCTAAATGTGGAGTTAACGGATAATTTTATAGTTATGGAAACGGGTGGAATGAAAGGCAGAAGAAAGGAATTATTGAAAGAAGAATTACATCAGTATTTAAAACAAAATTTCGCAATTTCTGCCATTCATAGCGAATATGGGATGACAGAACTATTATCACAAGCCTATTCAAAACAAGATGGCATTTTTGAGTGTTCTCCCTGGATGAAGGTTTTCATAAGAGATATGAAAGATCCCTTTAGTTACGTTTCAGTCAAAAAGAGTGGGGGAGTAAATGTAATGGATTTAGCAAATATTAATTCTTGTTCGTTTATTGAAACTAAAGATTTGGGAAGAATGGTTGATAATACTCATTTTGAAATACTTGGAAGGTTTGATAATAGCGATTTGAGAGGATGCAATTTAATGATACAATAATGGCAAAAAAACAATCCGATTTTTTTGAGCAAGTTTATCAAGTAGTGAGATTGATTCCAAAGGGAAAAGTAACTAGTTATGGTACAATAGCAAATTATTTAGGAGCAAAATCTTCTTCAAGAGTAGTTGGTTATGCTATGAATGCAGCTCATTTTCAAAAAGAATATGTGCCGGCTCATAGAGTTTTAAATAGAAATGGGCAATTAACAGGCAAACATCATTTTGAAACACCTTATTTAATGCAAGAATTATTAGAAAAGGAAAAAATAAAAGTGATAAATGATACCGTAGTGGATTTAAAAAAACATTATTGGGACCCCAATATTGAGTTAGCACTATAAAATAAGGTATTATGTGGGTTTGAGTAGGGTTAAAAATCGGTAAACTTTTGAGCGGAGCTTAGCTGCAAAGAATACTAATTGGTTTTACAAAGTACGCTTCTTCACTTCGCTTGAAGTGACACTTGTTTTGAAAAAGGATTATCGACACAAAATTGATTAAACAACCACAAAAAACAATATATTTGTTTTTTGCCTTATGCAACAGAAGAAGTTTGTTACAAATATTGCTTTTTTAATTATCCTTAATTTATTAATTAAGCCTTTTTGGCCTTTGGGTATCGAGCCTTCAGTTCAAAATGCAGTAGGTAATGCTTCTTATGGAGAATATGCTATCTTATTTAATTTTTCTTTCCTTTTAAATATTATTCTTGATTTTGGAGTAACTCAGTTCAACAACAAAAACATTGCTCAAAATAATCACCTATTAACTAAGCATTTTAGTAGTTTGTTTTCGCTAAAACTAGTTTTAGGTATTGCTTACTTTGTAGTTACTATTTTATTAGGGTTTATTATTGGTTACGATTACCGTTACATGAAATTGTTGAGTGTTTTAGCCGTTAATCAGTTTTTAATTAGCATGATTTTGTATTTGCGTTCTAGCTTATTGGGCTTACACTTATTTAAAACAGATAGTTTTGTTTCGGTAGCCGACAGAATTATCATGATATTTTTGTGTTTAGGATTATTGTTGAGATGGTTTGGAATTGAGATTGATATCATGACTTTTGTTTACTCTCAAACAATAGGTTATTTTTTAACGGCTGTTATTGCTTTTATTACTGTATATTATAAAACCGATCATTTTACATTAAAATGGAATTGGCCTTTTAGTTTAATGATATTAAAGCAAAGTTTTCCGTTTGCTATTTTGGTTTTATTAATGACATTTTATAACCGTTTGGATAGTGTGATGCTAGGTGTTTTGTTGCCAGCAGGAGTAGGGGCAGAGCAAGCAGGTATTTACGCTAAAGCATTTCGATTGTTGGAAGCTGGAAATATGATCGCGTACTTGTTTTCGGTGCAGTTAATCCCTATTTTTAGTAGGATGCTAAAGCATAAAGAAAATGTAGAACAATTAGTTAAATTATCATTTATACTTTTAGTAACTCCTGCATTAGTTGTATCTGTTGGTTGCTTCTTTTATTCAAACGAATTATCAGCAATGATTAATCATGGAGTAACTGATTCGGCGATTGAGTTTAGTATACTAATGCTTTGTTTTACAGCAGTTTCAGCAACCTATATTTTCGGAACATTATTAACCGCCAATGGTAATTTAAAGCAACTCAATACAATGGCCATCATTGGTATTTGCATCAATTTAGTTTTAAATTTCATTTTAATACCCCGCTATATGGCTATGGGTAGCGCTATTTCGAGTTTAATTACTCAGTTTTTTACAGCAGGTATTCAAATTTATTTTGCATATAAAATCTTTAAATTTAAAGTTAACGTAAGATTAATTATTGCTTTAGTTGTATTTATTCTAGGCATTGTAATTTTCAATTATCTATCAAGATCTTTCACTCAAAATTGGATGATTAATTTTGCTATTATGACGGCATTTTGTGGTTTATGGGCTTTTGTTTCAGGCTTATTAAACATTAAATCCATCCTTAGATTTGTGAAATATAAATAGGCTTTAAAGCGTTTATTTATTTACTCTTTTATCCCACCCTATTTATCTTTTAAAAAAACTTTATTTAAATCCGAAAATTGTATATTTGGGCATGAATAAAATAGACTTTAACAGCGAATCAATCAAGCTTTTAGCAAAAATATATGTTTGGAGAAAAAAGTTAATTATCGTGACTTTGATTGCGGCAATATTATCAATTGCAATTTCTTTTATTATCACTCCTCAATATAAGGCAACAGCCATTATTTTTCCTTCAAGTACTTTTTCTGTTTCTAAATTGTTAATTGAACCAAGTTTGGGTAATCAGGAAGATTATTTAAACTTGGGTGATGAAGATGATGCGGAAAAATTATTACAAATTTTAAATTCTACCGAAATTAGAACACTTGTTGCTGATAAACATGATTTATGGACTAATTGGAATATTGAAAGAAACACGGTTTATTCTCAACATTATTTGAAGTTGAAATGGGATGAGATGGTAAGTTTTAAAAGAACAGATTATGTTTCGATAAGAATTGATGTTTATGATTATGTGGCTAATAGATCTGCGGATATTGCCAATTCAATTGTTTCATTTGCCGATTCGGTGAAATTTAGAATGACTAGAGACGTTACTAAACAAGCATTAGAGATAACTAAAGAAGAGTATTTAACTACTATACAAAGAATTGATGAATTGGGAGATAGTTTGCAAGTGATTAAAGAATTAGGCGTTTTGGACTATACTACAGAAATATTAGAGTATAGTAAAGGTATGGCAAAAGCAATTGTTAAAGGTGATTTAACGGCGCAAAAACAAATACAAGAAAAACTTGATAAATTAAAACAATACGGTATTGCTTATGATAACATAAGTTCTAATTTAATAGAATACAGATTAAAATTCCCTATTATAAAAAATAAGTACGATGAGGCTTTAATTAATTATAATAAAGCATTACCCTCTAAATTTATTGTAGATAAAGCAATTCCTAATGAAAAAAAGGCGAAACCATTTAAGTTTTTGATAGTTAGTTTATCTACCGCATCAGCATTTGCATTTGCACTTATTTATTTATTATTTATGGATAGGTTTACTGAATTAAAAGAAAAGTTTAAACAGGTGTCTGATTCGCAAAAATAAATATCATTGTTTGTGTAATATATTTATGTATCAGCTTAAATTATTAAAAGGCAGTAATTGATTCATGTGATGAAAGTTTACATTTTTCATCTTTTGACTTTTCATCAAAACAAAAAATAAATGATTAAATTAAAAAATACCCACGTATTTTATTTCATTATCATTAGCTACATTTTAATTAATGCATATGTTTTGTTGTGGGCCAAGGATATGTTTTTCCTTTATAATTTACTCCCATTTTTTATACTAATCATTTTACTATCCATTTTTGATATAGAAAAAATCATGTATATCATGGTTTTTTCAACACCATTAGCCATTAGTTTAAAAGAATTAGGTTATAGCGAAGGACTTAATTTAAGTTTGCCAGCAGAGCCTTTAATGATAGGTGTTACCTTAATTTATTTATTAAATGAGTTAAGTACAGGTGTAGCAGATAAACGTATTTTAAAGCATCCAATAACGATTATAATATTTATTCAACTACTTTGGATTTTTATTACAATGCTTTCTAGTGAGTTGCCTATAATTTCTATTAAATTTATTTTATCTCGTTTGTGGTTTTTAGTATCCTGTTATTTTATTTGTACCGAACTATTTAAAAAGAAAAAAACTATTATATATCATCTATTATTTTACGCGATAGCCTTAGCAATTGTAGCCATTATTACAACCTATAAACATGCAGCTTATGCTTTTGATGAAAAAATAGCCGATTGGATAGTATCTCCTTTTTACAATGATCATACAGCATACGGAGCCGCATTAGCCATGTATATACCAGTTATGTTTGGTATTTTATTCATGAAAAACATTTCCTTTTTTGTAAAAACACTTTGTTTTATCCTTCTTTCTATTTTTTTAGCTTCCATTATTATTTCTTATGCCAGAGCTGGTTGGTTAAGTATAGCCGTGTCATTAGGGGTTTTATTGACCTTGATTTTAAAAATAAAATTTAGGACATTATTATTATCATTAATTGCAGTGCTTGTATTGTTTTTGTCTTTTCAAACCGAAGTACTGATGATGCTTGGTAGAAATAATACAAATTCTGATGGTGACTTTATGGCTAATATCGAATCAATGACTAATATATCTACAGATGTATCAAATGTTGAACGACTAAACAGATGGAGTTGTGCATTAAAAATGTTTGAAGAAAAACCAATTCTAGGTTTTGGACCTGGTACCTATCAGTTTTTGTATGCTCCGTATCAAAAAAGTAGTATGAAAACAGTTATTTCAACTAATTTTGGTAATAAAGGAAATGCACATAGCGAGTATTTAGGTCCCTTATGCGAACAAGGATTAATAGGTGCTTTAATTGTAGTGGCTTTAGTATTGGCAGTTATGTTTTTAGGATATCGTTTAGTATATACTGTAAAAGATAAATCTATGAGAATATTAACTATAGCCATTTTAATGGGAGTGAGTACCTATTTTGTACATGGTTTTTTAAATAATTTTTTAGATACTGATAAAGCATCCGTTCCATTTTGGGGATTCTTAGCGGTGCTAGTATGTATAGATGTTTATTATAAGGACGAACAACTAGAAAATGAAAAATTAATTTAACCATAAATAGACAGTTGATTTCGTTACGAAAGCCAAAAGCTGCAAAGGATTTGGAGAGAAAAGGATTGAGGGCTGTAAGAATATCTTACGATATTTTGAAGACCGGAAATCCGAGCATTTTTAAATACGGATGTATATTTTGGGTTGCAGAAGAAATCCAACTGTCTATTTACGGTTTAATACAATTGCATATAATTTAAAAAGCCCATCTGCCAGCTGGCGGATGGGCTTTTTTATGAATCATAAATTAAAATTAGTTTTTAAACATTTGTAATAATGTACCTAATTTGCTTTTTAATTCTGTTCTAGGAATAATCTTATCAAGGAAACCATGTTCTAATACAAACTCTGCTGTTTGAAATCCTTTAGGTAAATCTTTACCGATAGTTTCTTTAACAACACGAGGGCCAGCAAAACCAATTAATGCACCCGGTTCAGAAATATTTAAATCTCCTAACATGGCATAGCTAGCAGTAACTCCACCAGTAGTTGGGTCGGTACATAACGAAATATATGGAATGCCAGCTTTGTCCATCAAGGATAATTTTGCTGAGGTTTTAGCCATTTGCATTAATGAGAAAGCTGCTTCCATCATACGTGCACCACCTGATTTAGAAATGATTAGTAATGGTGTTTTAGTTTTTAAGCAAAAGTCAATTGAACGGGAAATTTTTTCGCCAACTACACTTCCCATGGAGCCGCCAATAAAGCCAAAGTCCATACAACAAACAACTAAGTCATTGCCATCCACTTTACCATATCCGCTTCTTAAGGCATCTTTTAAACCTGATTTTTTAATTGTATCTACTAATCTATCAGCGTATTTTTTTGTGTCCGTAAATTCTAGTGGATCTCCACTTACTAAATTTTCATGTAATTCAGTAAATTGATTGTCATCAAAAATAATTTCAAAATACTCTGCACTATTTATTCTTTCATGATATCCGCAATCAATACACACATGTTGGTGTGCTTTATGATCTTGTGCTGTATGTATTTTTTTACAAGATGGACATTTATACCATAACCCTTCTGGAGTTTCTCTTTTCTCGATAGTAGTAGTGGTAATACCTTCTTTTAATCTTTTAAACCAACCCATTTCTATGTATTTATGAAGTTTGATTTTAGATTTAAGAAGTTAGCATTAAATCTAAAATCTTAAATCAAAAAATCTTAAATTTTAAGCTACTGTAATTGTTTTATCTAAATAAACGTCTTGAATTGTATTTAATAATTCAACACCTTCTTTCATCGGTTTTTGGAAAGCCTTACGACCAGAAATTAATCCTTGTCCACCACCACGTTTATTGATAACTGCGGTTGTAACAGCTTCAGATAAATCAGAAGCGCCTTTACTTTCGCCACCACTATTAATTAATCCAACTTTACCCATATAACAATTAGCTACTTGGTAACGGCATAAATCAATTGGATGATCTGTTGTTAATTCAGAGTATACTTTTGGATGTGTTTTACCATAATTTAATGCAGTATACCCCCCGTTTTTATCAGACATTTTTTGTTTGATAATATCAGCTTGGATAGTTACACCTAAATGATTTGCTTGTGAAGATAAATCAGCAGCAGTATGGTAATCAATACCATCTTTTTTGAAGGCGTTGTTACGTGTATAGCACCATAAAATAGTTGCCATACCTAATTGGTGAGCTCTTTCAAAAGCTTGTGCTACTTCAATAATTTGACGTCCAGATTCAGGGGAACCAAAATAGATAGTTGCTCCAACTGCTACAGCCCCCATATTGTATGCGTCTTCAACGGTACCAAACATAATTTGATCAAATTTATTTGGGTAAGAAATAAATTCGTTGTGATTAATTTTTACAATGAAAGGAATTTTGTGAGCGTATTTACGAGCAACTGAACCAAGAACACCGTAAGTGGAAGCTACTGCATTACAACCACCTTCAATAGCTAATTTTACAATATTTTCGCTGTCAAAATAAATTGGATTTGGTGCAAATGATGCGCCTGCACTATGTTCAATACCTTGATCTACAGGTAAAATACTCATGTAACCTGTATTTGCTAAGCGACCATTGCCATATAATTGAGCAAGGCTTCTTAAAACTTGAGGATTTCTATTGCTATATACAAACGTTTGATCAATAAAACTTTGGTTTGGCAATACAATTTGGTTTTTAGAAATGGTTTTACAAGTGTGGTTTAATAAACTATCAGCTTGTGCTCCTAATAAATCTGTTATTTTAGACATAAATAATTTCTTTTTTTTTGAGGTAACAAATT
Organism: Flavobacteriales bacterium; assembly: GCA_040376995.1. Taxonomy (GTDB): domain Bacteria; phylum Bacteroidota; class Bacteroidia; order B-17B0; family Aurantibacillaceae; genus UBA4416. The sequence goes on along the minus strand of JBEIPP010000085.1, from coordinate 4,651 downwards.
TAATGAAATATTGCTTAAAATCCATAAAAAAACCCCGAAAGTTCGGGGTTTTATAAACATATCTGTTTTAAAATTATTCAGCTACTTGAACCATTTTGAAAGGTACATTGATAATTGCTTGATAATCTTCACCAGCTTCTAACATATCTTCATCATCTTCTTCGTAATGCCAGTTAATTGTAACTTCGCTTCCTCCTTTATGAATAGCTTCTAGTTTTTTAAATACATCTAAAATACATTTTGATGAACTTGTATTAAAATATTCTAATTGAATATTAACAGTTGTGGAAGGCTTTGAAGCAGCAGAGTATTTGTCTAATGCATCAACTAAAGGTTTATAAAATTCAATTGAATTTTCAGGGATTGAACGACCTTTAATTTCTAATATACCTCCTTGGATATCAAAAGATATAGTTGGTGTTTTTGGCGAACCTTCGATAGCGTATTTTTCCATAGTTATTTATTTTATATTAATTTTGTTGTGTTACTTTTATTATTAGTGTAAAGAAAGAAACTTTATTGTCAATTTCCAAAAAATTATATTCTAATTTTTCTCCAGTTTTTCTGGCAATATCAATCATACCTAAACCACCACCTCCTTTTAAGGACATTTCACCGTTGTTTAAAATAGATTTGTAATAGTCTTTTAATTGATCTTTGCTTAATGCATTTACTTCATCTAAACGGGATTTTAAGCCGTGAATATTTTCATTTAAAATGTAGTTTCCTGTTATAATATTGTATGAGCCGCCTGTTTTTGAAATCATAAAAATAGCACTTCTGTTTTTGTCGCCATTTCCATCTGTTGCATCATCCATGTGGTGATATAAATTTTGAAGACATTCAACTAAAACATTGTATACTTTTTTCTTAGTTTTTGGTTCCTCCTGCATATTATCCATTTTATTCTCCATAATTTGAAGAATAGAGGTTAATAATTCGGCAGTAATATCACCTTTAAAGGACAACAGAATACTATTCTTGTCCATACTATCGTATATGTTGAATGCATCAATCATAAGAGATGATTGTAGTAATGTTAATTACTTAGTTTAAATGAAATTGTTTGACCATTTACTGTATAAGTAGCATCATCATCACAAGAACCATTCCCAAAATCAACTGTTCTTGTTTTAAAGCCATTAGGTGTTACATCAACAGTACCAGAGCTTATGTGTTTACAATTTGATTTTTTAATTAAACTACCTGTAATATTAGTTGTGAAATTTCTACCCTCTCTGTTTTTACCAGATGAACTTCCTGTAATGGAAATAACATCATCTGATTCGTCTGCTTTAGTAGAATAGCCTACGATTTGTTTAATTGTTTTTGTTCCAATATAATCGATGTTCCACGTTCCATTTGTACAGCGCCCGTTTACTACTTCTACTGTATAAGTTACTGAATCTGGTTTAATAATTTTTATTTTCCCTGAATAATTAATACTGTTTGCATTAAAAGATACTAAATCTACAGTAACAGTTGTATTACTTAGTTGCGACCATCTTTTTTCAGCAGTAATGTTTATTTTTCCTGTTCTAAGAACTCCGTCTGCTCCTTCGCAGCCTAATGTTCCATAGTCTACTTGAAAGGTTACAGGACCATTTTGATAAAATCCATTTGCATCAACTACGGTATCTGCTATTACATTTGGTGTTCCACTGCCGATAGCTCCAAGAATAGTAAACGTTTCACATGTAGTTGCTATCTTTTTAATTCCGGCTTCATTAATACCTTTTGTATATACAACAGGTACAACAGCCATAAATTGTCGTTCGCAAATAGCATTGTCAACAACTGATTGAGTTTCTGTATCAACTTCTTTATCATCTTTTGCACATGAAATTAATAAAAAAAGAGACGAAATAGCAACAATGAGAGATAGGGATATGCTTTTTTTCATTTTAATGTTTTTTGTGATTTTATTTCAACAATAAAAGTGCCAAATTATTAACCAAATATATAAACAATATTTACTTGAAAAACACTTTTGAGTTTTTTTTTTTAAATTTTTATACCAATGACTAACACATCATCTACTTGTTCGAAATCCCCTTTCCAATCGTTTAATTGTCTTTCAAGTTCTTTTTTCTGCTCCATAATATCAATTTGATGAATAGTTTTTAAATTATCGTGAAATTGTTTCACCATAAATTTTTTACCTTTAGATCCGCCAAATTGATCCGCATACCCATCTGTAAACATATATAAACAATCATTTTTATTTAATTTCCGAAAGTGAGTTGTGAAAATTCTGTCCGAATCGAGTTGAGCTCCACCAACAGGATATTTATTTCCGTTTATTTTATCTAATTCTCCTTGATCATTCACAATAACCAAGCTTCTAAATGCCCCAGCCCAAAAACACTCATTGCTGTCAATATTAATTGCTAATAATGAAATATCCATTCCATCATTAGTATTTACAGCATTGTTTCCTTGTTTTAAAGCTGCCTGAACGCCTTTATGTAATTCTTCTAAAATTAAGCCTGGTTTATGAATGCCTTTTTCGGACACAATTTGGTTTAATAAATTATGACCTATCATGCTCATAAATGCTCCTGGAACGCCATGACCAGTACAATCTACTACTGCAATAATTTTATATTGATCTTTTTCGCCAAACCAATAAAAATCTCCACTCACAATGTCTTTTGGTTTATACAAAATAAAGGCTTGTTTTAGTTTTGAAAATATGAGTTCTTTTGAAGGCAAGATAGCTTCTTGTATACGTTTAGCATATTCAATGCTACTTGTAATATCTCTATTTTTTTCAGCTAATTCTTTGGTTCTTTCAGCAACTTTATTTTCTAGAATTTTATTTTCTTTTTTAATAATATTAGTTCTATATCTAATAAAACCTACAATTGAGGCAATGGCCCCCAGACCTGCTATAATATAAAACCATGTTGTTTTCCACCAAGGTGGAATTACTTTAATTTTTATTTCGGTTGGTGTTTCATTCCAAACTCCATCACTATTAGTGGCTTTTACCTTAAATGTATATTCACCTCCAGGTAATTCAGTATATGATACAAATCTTACTGAAGTTGGTGATGACCAGTCTTTGTCATAACCTTCTAAATAATACATGAATTTTGTTTTTTCAGTTGAAACAAAATCTAAGGCTACTAACTCAAATGTGAAATAATTTTCTTTATAAGTTAATTCTAATTTGTGTTTATATATTACGCTGGTATCGGTTTTAATGTCTGTTCCTTGCCTTGAATAAGAATAGATGTAAGATTTTGGAGTAATCTTACTTTCTTTAATGATCATAGGATCAAAATAGTTTAATCCAGCAATTCCTCCCACTAATATTTTGCCATCCTTGCATAAAAAAGAGGCTCCTTGGTTAAATTCTCTAGCTTGTAAACCGTCATTGGTATTATAGTTTTTGAAAGCAGAACCATTTTCATTTTTTGTGTTTGGATTAAATTTAGTTAATCCGAAATTACTTGGTAGCCATAGATTTTTGTCTTTATCAGGAATGACGTCATATATATAACTATTAGGAAGTCCATCTTTTTTGGTGTAAACAGCAAAATTTTTCTTTTTTAAATCAAACTTATTTAAACCATTACTAGTAGCAATCCAAAAAAGGCCGTTTTCATCTTTATAGATACTATTAATGCTGTTTGAGCTTATAGAATTTCTGTTATCTATATGCTTAAAAACGGTTACTAAAGGTTTTTCAACGCTTGTCACAAAATTTAAGATACATAATCCGCCACCATCGGTTCCTAGCATTAAAGTATTATCATCTTTATTTTCATAAACAAAATAAATGTTGTTCGAAGATAAACCTTGTTCTGTTGTATATCTTCTAATAGCATAAGTATTTGGATTGATAGAGTATAATCCATCTTTATAGGTTGCCACCCAAATAACTCCAGCTTTATCTTGTATCATTTTCATGACAGTTCCTCCAAAGTTTTTGTCGGCTAATAATTTCGTTTCTTTTTTAGTGCTGGAATTGTATACAATAATTCCTTGGCCATAGCTCCCAATCCAAATATTTCCTTTGTTGTCTTCTAATAAACTAAGAACAGTGTTGATAGAGTGTTTTTTTAAAAGGGCGTTGTAATTAGAAACATCATTTGTACGTGGATTTAAATTATACAATCCATCTTCTGTACCAACTAAAATATTTTTGTTGTTTAATTGATAAATAGAGTACACAAAGTCATTTTCTAAGCCATTGCTTTTGTTGTATAATGGGAATTTATTTAAGGAGTTAAAATAAATATTGAGACCATTTTCTTCGGTACCAATCCATAAGTTTCCTTGTTTATCTTTTAATACACTCGAAATTTTATCACTTGATAAGGAGTTGATAGAAGTTTCACTTTTTTGTTCAATAGTATAAGAATAGTTCGAAAGATTTAATTTAACTAAGCCTCCCCATGTGCCAAACATCAATTTATTTGCGTCAGGTATATTTACAAAACATTTAATACGATTATTGTAACGGTTTTTTTCATCAAAAGAAAAAACATTATTGAAGCTTTTTTTCTCAATATCAAAAAACAATAAACCACCATCAGACCCACAAATTAATGTGTTTTGTTTTTGAGCGATACCAATTATGCACCTTCCGAATTTGCATCTTTGTTTAAATTGATACAAGACTTTATTCATAAAGGCGCTA